>SOJU01000051.1 GCA_004376465.1 Anaerolineales bacterium
CTCTCGGAATATTCACAAGTCCTGAGCGCAGAACTCAACGAGCTCTTCGACTATCCCCCCGAGAAAGATAGCGACCCCCACCTCACCATTTCCGAGGATGCAATCCTAGACCTCGGTCCGATTCTGCGCGAGAGCTTTCTCCTCGACCTGCCAATTCAACCCATCTGTCGGATCGAATGTATGGGTTTATGCCCGGTGTGTGGTGAAGTAAATACGGAAGGACACCAAAGCCACCCAGAGGAGGACATTGATCCGCGGCTTGCGGTGTTAAAGACATTGCTTCCGTAATCTCGAGGGGGATGGCGACGAATTAGTTCCACGTTCCGACCGCTTAAAGACCGCATCTTGCGGAGTCATCAGGAGAGTGTGAATGAGCGTTTCGAAGGATCGCTGGGATAAACGGGAAGCCTTTGCCGCCCTTATTGAAAAGGGGGATTTCCAAGGCTACATCATCACAGAAGACATCGCTACGGTGTTTCCGGAGGTTGAAGATTCGGAAGACCGGCTGGAGCGTTTGCAAACTTTCTTTCGCACCACAGGCATCGAGGTCTATGAAGACCTCGCTCAAGTCCCCCCACATCTACTTCAGGAGGTCGTAGCGGATGATGTACAGCCCTTCGACCTCAGCGCTATCTCCAGCGACGACACCGTTGGGCTCTACCTGAAGGAAATGGCGCGCGTTCCGCTGCTCACAACAGAGCAGGAGGTAGACCTCGCGCAACGCATCGAGCGAGGCAATTTCTCCGAAGAAGAATTGCGTCAACCGAACGGAAAACTTAACGCTCAGAAACGCGCTGAACTCAATGGCTACATCCAGGACGCTCGCGCGGCGCGCGATCACCTTATCAAAGCCAACACCCGTTTAGTGGTGAGTATTGCCAAAAGGTACATGGGTCGCGGCGTACCCTTCCTTGATCTGATCCAGGAGGGTAATTTGGGACTTATGAAGGCAGTGGAAAAATTCGACTACCATCGTGGCTACCGCTTCAGCACCTACGCGACATGGTGGATCCGCCAGACGATCACACGAGCGATCGCAGACCAGGGCCGAACAATCCGCGTTCCGGTTCATATGTCCGACCGAATCCGCCGCCTTTATAAGATCGCCAGACAACTGGAACAAAACATCGGCCACAAACCCACACCAGAAGAAATCGCCGAGGCTATGGAAATCGACGCTCGCAAGGTTCAATGGATGATGCGGGTATCCTGGCGTCCGCTCTCACTCGAAACGCCTGTCGGAGAGGATGAGGACACCGAGCTGGGATCCTTTGTCGAAGATGATTCTGCCCCGACACCGACACAAACGGCCTATCAGAACCTGCTGCGCGACAAGATTGAAGAGGTCCTGGCAACTTTGAGTCCGCGTGAAGCGCGCATTCTACGGCTGCGTTTCGGCCTGCACAGCGGTCGCCCCTGCACTTTGGAGGAGGTTGGCCAGAAATTCGGCCTAACCCGGGAACGCATCCGCCAGATTGAAGGAAAGGCTCTGCGACGTTTACGCCACCCGCGTCGAGCCCGTCAACTACGGGATTACTTGAATTAGGGTCGATTAGCTTAAAGAATCTCCGGGCATCCCTGATGAGGTGGTCAAAGAGACGAGGCTACTAGGGGAAATTGAGGATCTTGTAGGCAATGGTAGAGACGTTGCATGCAACGTCTCTACTATGATGATAGCCCATAATGTGTCGGATTTCCATTTCGAAATTGTAGTAGAGACCAGGGCGTCTCTACGCAGTTTATCTAGTTCACAATTTCAAGAATTCCATATCAACAGAAATATTTATCATGCTCCTATTTTTTTTTGGCTTGTTTCGTATGTAGGTTATAATCCCTGATGAGATGCCAAGTGTGTATTTAATCTTCAGTTCTTGAAAACCAACTGCTAATCTCATAAGCGAGTGCTTACACAGCCATTCGCTTGCGCCCAATTTCCGCTGGGCTGCGCCCCATGCGCCAATTCCCCTCATCTTCGTTGTAGGTGATCTCAAACACCTGCTCTCCAGAGGTCATAACCAGGAAGTGCTGCGACGAACCCTCCTGCCACTGCCGTCCAAGTGTAAGAACAGGGAAGCGGCGCTCCTCCCAAACGAACACTAAAGGAAGAATCTCGCCATCATCCCGGAAGCGCGCTTCAACATGTATTACATCACTCAATATTCATCTCCAGCACCTTGAGCAACAAAGCCAGAGCCCCAACTGCGGACGCTGATTTGTTGCCCGCCCGGTCGCCATCCCACACATTGCGCTCAACCCAAAAACCATCGCGCGCGCTCACGGCTGCCCAGGTTAGCCCAACTGGTTTATCCGGAAACCCTCCCCCGGGTCCGGCGATCCCCGTGACGGACAATCCAATATCTGCACTGAACGCACTGCGCGCTCCACGCGCCATCTCCCGGGCGGTTTGCTCGCTGACCGCGCCGAACTCGTAGAGCGTTTTATGACGAACGCCCAGCAACCGCTCCTTCGCTCCATAGGCGTAAGCCACGACCCCGCCGCGAAAGTACTCCGATGAGCCGGGTACATTTGTAAGCAGGTGCCCGACTAACCCACCGGTGCAGGATTCGGCCACTGCAAGGGTCAGTCCTTTCTCGTGCAGCAATCTCCCCACTTCTACCTCAATCTGCTCTTCCATTACTCTAATGCTCCCGTCGCTTTCAATATAGACATCATCACCGCAATCTATGGTTTCATCGATTTGCAATACCGGCATTATACCTTCATGGTTGACAGAGGGTTGTGGCTGACGTATGCTTCGTCGCGCCATGGAGACGCTCGCGAATCTCTTCTCCTCACGCCCAATTTGGACCGTTGGCGATCTTACGCTCTACATCAGGCAAGTGCTGGAGAGCGATTATCGCTTGCAAGATATGTGGGTCACCGGAGAGGTCTCCAACGTCTCCCGACCTTCTTCAGGTCATTTATATTTCACCCTCCGTGATGAAAACGCTTCTCTTCGTTGCGTGATGTGGCGGCCGCGAGTTGCGCATCAAACACACTCCCCACGAGATGGGGAAATGCTTGATGTCCTTGGGTACATCAGCGTCTATGAGGCTGGCGGCCAGTATCAACTTTACGCCGAAAGCCTACGCCCAGCCGGTGAGGGTGCCCGCTTTGCTGAATTTTTAGAGTTAAAGGCTCGCCTCGAGGCGGAAGGTTTATTTGACCCGGAGCGTAAGCAGCCGCTCCCAGAGTGGCCAAAAACCATAGGCGTGGTCACATCTCCAACCGCTGCAGCGCTGCGTGACGTCGTGAACGTGCTGCGCCGCCGCTTCCCCCTCGTAACTTTACTTTTATCGCCGACTCAGGTGCAAGGGGACGACGCGCCTGCCGGCATTGTTAATGCCTTGGAATCGCTCAATCTTGACGGCCGCTCCGACGTGCTATTGCTTATTCGCGGTGGTGGTTCCATGGAGGATCTTTGGACCTTTAACCACGAGGATGTGGTGCGTGCCGTTGCCCACTCTATGGTCCCTGTTGTCACTGGAATTGGCCACGAGACGGATGTCATCCTGGCCGATTTCGCCGCTGACTTACGTGCACCAACGCCATCTGCCGCTGCGGAGGTCTCCACACCAGACCGGGCGATTTTGCGTGAAGACCTCGCTTTCCAACGCTCCGATCTCAATCAGTTGTTCCGCGAGCACCTTCACTTGCTTCGTCAGTCGCTCGAAATGTGGTCTACCCGCCTGAAGTTGGCCTCCCCACGCGCTAACATCGCCAGCAAACAGCAAATACTCGACGAGCTCACATCCCGCGCTAGAACTGCAATCCAACACAAAACGGATCTCTTTCGGGCTGCGATCACAGGTTTAGAGAAAACCTTGCACGCCGTTGGTCCGAGCACCGTGCTTGCCCGGGGCTATGCCGTCGTTACGCTGGCAAAGAATGGCCAGGTAATCCGCTCCGTCAAACAGGTCCGGAGCGGAGACCCTTTGCATATCCAGGTGCATGATGGGACTTTCAACGCAGAGGCCCAGGATCAACTTGGTGAATAAGTATTCGTTTAGCAAGAGGGGCTAATACTGCCATGTTACGGCCCCTGATCAAGCCCTACAAGACCCATACCCGCCGTCCTTCAGGCGAGGAGGAGAAATGCCAAAGAAAAAAGCGATTGAAAAGATGAGTTACGAAGAAGCATTTAATGAGTTGCAGACAGTCGTTGAGACAATGGAGGGCGGTGAATTGCCGCTCAAGGATTCCCTGGCTTTTTTCGAGCGAGGCCAGGCTCTGAGCGTTCGCTGCAGCGAGCTCTTGGAAGAAGCCCAGTTAAGGCTGCGGCAGCTCACAGAGGACGAATCCGGCGAACTCATCGAGACCGACCTGGAACTCGGGGACCTGTAGTTGAATCTGTTGGAGATCTTTCAGAATCAAGTCCTCATGGGCGCCTTGCTAGCATGGAGCGGCGCACAGACTCTCAAGCTGGCGATCGAGTACGCACGCACTCGTTCCTGGGATTGGTCTCTGCTGCTACGCGCCGGAGGCATGCCATCATCGCACTCCGCACTCGTTACTGCAGCTGCACACGGCATCGGGCTCGCCAGCGGTTTCGATACACCCCTCTTTGCCATGTCGGTCGCCCTGGCGATGATCGTGATTTACGACGCAACCGGTATCCGGCGTCAGGCCGGCCAACACGCTAAAATCATCAACGCCATCATTAAGGATTTTATCGAGGGACATCCTGCTCGCAGCCAGGAGAAGCTCCGGGAGGTTTTAGGTCATTCACCCATGGAGGCTTTTATCGGTGCCGTGCTGGGGATAGTGGTCGCTCAGATTGTCTATGTATTGTGGGTGTCATAACCACCGGCTTAAAACCATCCGCGGTAGCTGACGCGCCTCAGGAACACCCGTAGCGAAAGCTATAGCCCAGTACAAACTCACCCCCAGAAACACCCCGCCCACTCCGCTCAGCCAAACGCTTGCTCCGGCAGTGATCCCCATCCAGAACCATAGCCCACCGGCCATTACCACGGAGGCTACAGCGGAACCTATGAGCCCCCGCCTGAGGCGGCGCAAACCGAGCCCGCCCAATCGTTTCCTTATTAGCAGGAGAAGAGCAACCACTTCAAGCGCCGTTGCTAAAGAATTCGCCAGCGCGAGGCCACCGTGAGGGGGCAAACCGAGGCGTGAAAAACCCGCCGCAAAAACTAAACTAAAAACTACATTCAACGACATTGCGATCACGCCGACAGTAACAGGAGTCCATGTATCGTACATGGCATAAAAGGCGCGCACGACCACTTCGAGGATTGAGTGCCCCACCAGGCCGATCGCAAACCAGAGCAATGCCCACGCGACCAATTCCGTCGATTCCGCGGTAAAGAAACCGCGCTCAAAAAGCATTGCCACGACCGGTCGCCGCAGTAAAACCAATCCGATGCTGGCCGGTAACGAAAGGAATACTACTCCCCGCAAGGTGTTGCCAAAGGTATTCTTCAACGCACCCATTTCGCCACGCGCGACCTGGGCTGAGAATGTAGGCAGAGAAGCGACCCCGACCGCCTTGGCGATGACTGTGTGCGGCATGAGCATAAGCGTGAATGCGAACGTGATCGCCGCCAGGCTACCTTCTGCCATCCCCGAGGCGAGGATTGTGCTAACGAGGAAGTTAACCTGAACCACGGCCTGCCCCAGCAATCGCGGGGCCATTAATCGTCCTACCTGACGAACCTCAGGGATGCCCAGACCAAAGCCGCGGAAGAAACGCCCACCGAGGGAGAGTAGCCCGGGAAGCTGGACGACTAGGTGCAGGCAAGCGCCCAAAACCACACCCCAGGCCAGGCCGAAGATTCCCATCCGCGGGCTCAAAAACAGCACGCCAACAATCAATCCCAGGCGGTAGCAACCCGATGCAATGGCGGGCAGGAAGAACCGTTGATAGCCATTCAGAACACCCATCAACAGACCACTCAGGCTGAAGATCACGGGAGAGATCAACATCACCCGCAGAAGCGAGACCGTCAGCGTCTGCTGCGGAGCATCGAACCCTGGCGCAAGGATATTCTGGACCAACCACGGCGCCGCGATCCAGGCCAAAGCGCAAGCAACCCCAAGACCGACAAAAAGTAATGATGCGATTGAGGAGACCAGTCGCCAGGCTCTTTGCGTCTGATTTCGGGTGAGAAAGCTGGTAAATGTGGGTACAAAGGCGGAGGCAAGCGCCCCGCCAGCCATGAGATTGAAAATGATCTCTGTTAGACGGTTTGCGGCATTAAAGGCATCATTCTCTGCACTCGTGCCAAACGCCCGAGCTATCAGGGCTGCGCTGATCAACCCCATCAGACTCGAGAAGATGAAGCCCACCATGACCACACCACTAGCGCGTGCGATCTGACGGCTTGCTGAGGATTCGGATTCGTTCACGAGACGCGATTATACAGTGGTTTAGGCAAATGACAGCTACCCTGATAAATCAGAGCATCGCGAGAATCTCACGCTGGCACTTCAACAAGATCTGGGTACACTGTTGCAAAGCTTGCCCCTTATCTGGGAAGCCATTTTCATACACACGCTTGGTCAATGGGAGTCTTGCGGGTGGTAAATAAATGAAAGATGAATCCGAAAGCTTTCTTGGTGAACTCCGCCTGAGTCGACACCTGCAGAGCATAACTCAAGTTTCGGCGCTTGGGTTAGCCATCGCTCTGGGTTTATCTTTCATCATCCCCGTTCATATCCTCAACGAAAGCGGTATTCAATCCGCGACACCTGCCCTGCTCGCCATTCTCGTCCTCGGGTTGACGCTCCTAAATATCCAGGAGCTTCTTGGAGGAAGCGGCGAGCGCGGCGGCATCCACGCGCTAGTCCACGAATCTCTAGGGAAGTCGAGCGGCTTTATTGCTGCCTGGTCCTCCCTCGCCGCGAATTTGTTGCTGTGTGCTGCGCTTTTGAAATCTGCATCCAGGTCCCTTGCCGCTCTATTCCCTGAAATTGAAGCCTACGCAGCGTTAGTCGCTGTGGGTATGCTCATCCTATTGGTGCTAATAAATCTTTTCCATCTTCTACCTCGCCGTGGGATGCTCCCGTCGGTTTTGTTGGTACTCCTCGTAGCATTTGTGGCTCTTCTGATCAGCGTTATCCCCTCCTGGGAACCATCCTCAACTTCCACTTTGTCCGACTCCTCGGCAAGAAACTACCTTCTTGCCATCGCCTCTTCAATAACTCTTTTCGCCGGCTTAGAGGCAATCACATCATCCAAGCGACGCATTCTCATGCCCAACATCCGTCTACCCCAGGGCTTGTGGATAACGCTCCTGCTGGGAGGCCTCCTGCTGATCTCCGCCCAACTCTTAATTCCCGCGCTGCCAACTTTTTCCGTTCTAGATGAATCAACGGTCGCAACCATCTCACTCGCCGGTGCTGGGGGTTTTCGAACGTGGTTGACCGCTGGTGTCGTTTTCTTCGCCCTTCTTCTCGCGGCAAGTGAGTGTATGCTCACCAGCGCCCGCGTACTTTATTCGCTCAGCCGCATGGAGGCACTGCCGCGCATTTTCACCCGAATTCGCCGTCCTTTCCGTCTGCCTCCTTACATCTTCATCACCTTGACCCTGCTGGGGTCATTGCTGATTTTATTCATGCCGTCTGCATGGTTGATCGAGATCGCCGCCGGCCTCTTCCTCGTCCAGGTGATTCTTGTCAACTTAGCAGCAATCCGCAGCCGACAAGCGGAGCCTGAACGGCGAAGGACCATCGTCATCCCCTTCTTCCCCCTTGTCCCGCTCCTGGCGCTCACATTCAGCATCGTTCTCTTCTTTGGATTAGTGCCTTTGGGCTTATTGGGTGCTGCCGGGTGGATCGCCATTGGCTCAGTTCTCTTATTCGTATATGCGCGGCCTCGCCTTCTCGAGGCCCAACACGGAGTAACTGTATTTGGCCAAGATCCTGAGACCCTAAGACGAGAGGGGGCCTTTCGTATCCTCGTTCCCCTCGGAAGCGGAGTGGAGCGTCGATTCGTCTTAGGGTTTGCCAACGCCCTCGCTCGCCAAACCAACGGAGATGTCATCCCACTCCAGGTCATTCCCA
>SOJU01000165.1 GCA_004376465.1 Anaerolineales bacterium
TTAGGCGACCGCGGTCATGCTGCGTTTTTACCCGCTCGGGGCCACCGCCAAGCAGCGCCTTTTCGCGTTGGTTTTGAAGGAAATCTGCTTTGGAGGAATCACTCATTCGTTTTACTCCTCATAATATCGACGTACTGATGGTCGAGTAAGTACCCAGATCACGATCAGGAAGCATAGTGTCATAGCTCCAAAAGTGAAAGGAAAGGAGCTGCTGGCGAAGTCGGACCGTTGAAACAGCAAGTGATCGATCACCAGCCATGCAGCATAGGCGATTGCGCCGATGTACGTGAGCTTCGGCGCCCAACTGCAGCGGAAGAAAAGGGCCAACGCGGCGATCAGACTGACGCTTCCCCAAAAGACATTCTTCAAGAGTAGATAGCCCTTGGGAACGCTGATAGGGATGTCGGGAAGAGTAAACCATGCCCCGATGCCGACGAATTGCATCACTGAGAAGGTTAACACCCCTGCGGCGAGCCAGGTTACGGGCCGGGGCCTATTCTTCGATGTCAAGGACGATTTTTCCCAGCTGCTCACCGGTTTCAAGGCGCTTCTGCGCTTCAGGGGTTTCCTTCAGCGGATATTGGCGATCAATCACGGGCATTAACAAACCTTGGAAGATAAGGTTCATCACGGTTCGAAAATCTTCATGAGTCCCCATAGTGCTCCCAAGTATGCTCAAGTGCTTAGCGAAGATAAAGCGATTATCGATTTCAAACTTTGGCCCGCCGGTGTTGCCAACGGTTAGAATCCGCCCACCTTTTTTCGCGGCTCGGAGGCTGAGGGGCATGGTCCCAGCGCCGACATTGTCGACGACCACATCGACTCCTTCACGTCCACTTGCTAGATAAACCGCTTTTGACCAGTTCTCATCTTTTGAGCGGTCGATAAGGACATCCGCTCCCAGGGATTCAGCCAGGTGAAGTTTATCAGCATTGGAACCGACGACGAACACCTTCGCCCCAGCCAGTTTCGCAATCTGGATGCTGGCGCTGTTCACACCGCCGGAGGCGCCGATTACCAGAACGCTTTCTCCGGCTCTAAGACCACCGCGGGAGATCAGCGAATGCCAGGCAGTGTGGAAAACAAGACCTGCTGCGGCCGCAGACGCGAATTCGATCTCATCAGGGAGAGGGAGCAAATTTCTCTCCGGGACGACGACGTACTGTGCCAACGTGCCGCGAACGGTCTCACCCAACAAGTGCCATTCTCGGCACATGTTGTCCTTTCCTGCCAGGCAGAAATCACAAACTCCACAACCGAGGTTCGAATTGATCACGACGCGGTCCCCGACATCGAGTCCTTTTACACCTTCGCCCAGCGCAGATATTTTTCCCGCTCCGTCTGCGCCGGAGATGTGAGGATATTCGAGCTTCAATCCCGGCCAACCCTCTCGGACCCACAGGTCGAGTCGGTTTAAGGCGGCCGCCCGCAGTTGGACCTGGACTTCACCTGCGCCCGGTTCAGGGGCAGGGAATTCGGCGTAGCGTAATACTTCAGGATCTCCATGTTGGTCGAATAGAATCGCTTTCAATTGGCTCTCTCCGGCTATCCTGGAATTTTACCCGCGTTTATTTATTTTCCACTCTGTGTAGGTAGAAAAGCAACCGTCCATGACGATTATAGCGTGGTTGGGTTATTCCATCTGCATAACTCGAGGTGATTTTTTCGAATGCTTCAGTCTCTTCGGGGAGGATTGCAAACAATGTGAAAGGTCCTTGAGGTGAAAAATCGTGCGGTAAATCGTATGGCGGTGGCAGGTCATATGGTTGTGCGTCGGGAAGTAAATATGCCAGGCTGGGTATCGAGTGTACGGACATTCGATCGCCGCCTGTGAAAAATAAAGATGTCTGCGGCGGTTCAACCTCGAGGAGGTCGATAATCTCCTGGGTCACTTCGCCGTTAAGGCTGCCGTAGTTCTCGGTGGGAAAATAATCGAGGAAGAGATGTTTAAGGTTTTCACCCATCATCAGGATCATCAACAGGGAAATGCCAACTGCGGCGACGGGTTTTAATAATGGCCACCGCCCGTTGATGAACACATATACTCCATCAAGTGTAGAGGCAATTAGTATCGCTAGAATCGGAGAGAGAAAAAGCATTCGTTGTCCGTTTGGCGCCTGGATGCTCAACCCGCCGACAAGGAGTACGGTCAGGATTGTGATCAGGATCAAGCCGCAGCGCGCCTCGCGGAAACGTATCGCGCAGCAGACAAGGCCAATTGAGAAGATCCATGCTGAAGCTCCGATCAGAATGGGGATTCCGGAGCCGTAATAAACCCCCTGGATTTCGGCGACGGTCAAACCGAGGGCAGTCACCCAGATTTGCTCCAACACGAGTCCGACGGGTGTTGTTCCGAGTGCCTCTGCGGCAGGACCGATCCAGCCAGGTATGAGCATCGAAACCCTGCTGGCGGTGAAGAATAGGCTCTCAGGATGGCGAAGGTACAACAGCACAAGGGGAAGGGACACGCTTAGGGCAGCCAGCACCATGCATACAACCCCAGGTAGGCGTGACTTCCAGCCTGCGCCTCGCCTCGCCAGCCAGATTATCCAGAGTGCGAGCAGGATGGGGATCAGACGTGAGGTAGTGTAGAAATACTGCGCGAAGCCGAGAGCCAGACCGGCAAGCAGGAATGATCGGCGATCATTGAATTCCCATGCGTTCCATAAAGCGCCCAGCGCGATGACGAAGAAAAGCCCATCCCATATGTTGTTATAGGCGACGCGGCTGAAGAAGATATGGTGGTGGAATGCCATCAACCATGCCGCGCTGAGTAAAGCGACCCGCCGGTTGAAAAGCGATCTGCATGCCCAGTAAAGGGCAGGAATAGTCAGCGCTCCGGCCAAAGCTGAGACCCAGCGTATGGCGATCACAGTTCTGCCTAAAACCCGTTGGGATAGAGATAATATCCAGAAGTAAAGCGAGGGGAACGAAAACCAACCCAAACCAAGAATGTTGTCCCTGCGACCGTCAAGGAACTCCCAGGCTGTGAGTCCGGCGGAGCCCTCATCCCCGCTGAGAACGTAGGGCATGTGGTCTGCGCCCCATGCGCGCAGGATAAGGCTCGCAAGAGTGAGAGCGAGGATGACGGCAATCTCCCATCGATCCCAGCGCTTCTGTTCTTGAGGTGGGCGATTTTTCCAACAGCCGATAATCGTCAGCGCGATACCGGTGAGCCAGAGTGGGGCGGCGATTCGGCTGATGACAAGGGCGTTGTCGCCCGTTGTGGCGAACGCGGCAGTGGAGAACAGGAGCCCGAGGAGGATCATCCACACCCTCTGGGGTGTAATCTCAAGCCAACGAGCGAAGCGGTCAATAGGCACGCGCACCAACCATTTCCAGATTAATACAGCTCGAGTTCGCGGACATGGATCTTGAACGGGTCACCCGGGGTAAGACTCTCGATCTCAATTACCACTTGTTCGACATCGTAAAGCGTTCGCCCGAAAGATATTTCGACTGTGGGGTCGTCAGGCAGGTCCCGAAATTCTTGGCTGAAAGAGAGTAGCTCTACTTCGCCAACTGACGCAAGGGAAATTGCGAGGATGAAATCCATGCTTCCCGTGGTGGCTTTAACACCTGTCAGGTCGATCGGCTCGCCGAAAGTAAGACGGAAGATGGCTGGATTGGCGTCATAGACGCGCATCATGGTGAATGTGTCATCATCAAAGATATGTTTCAATTCGCCCATATCAGTGTATGGGTACTCCACCAGTACGGAGCGATCCAGGTACATGATGCGCTTCTCCTGCCCGGCACTACGCTCCAATCGCTCTGCTGCGAATATATGCTCTGCATCTGATGCGTATTCAAAACGGATGAAGAAGAAGCCGGGCCGGCCATCTGGATATTCGAGGACACGCTCTATCAGAACCTGGTCAATCTTAGGGTCGGTCACGAGTTCTTGATATTCAGGGGGTGTTAGAACGAAATAGGTTTCTCCCATAAGCTCTGGTTGGTACGATTCGAGCACCCCGGTAGCATTGGCAATCGAAACGGGGGAACCATCAGCGATGAAGTATCGCATTAAGATATCGGTCCCATTTGCCCAAGTGGGTGATACGAACACCTGATCCACGTAAGGGCGTTCAGCTAACTCCGCTGCCGATGTAAACACCTGTTGAGAGCCATATTGCATCCCTGTCATCCCATAATCATCGAACCACGTGGGGCCGTTGAATAATGCATCGCTCAACATACTGGCGTGAAACACAAGCATGAGCCCGAAGATCGAGACGGCAATTGTGTCCGAATCCCAGATGCGTTCAAGAGTGGTGAGAATGGCGTAAAAACCAAGGGAAATTAAGATAGCAGCAGGAACCAGAAAAACCAGGACGCGTGGAATACCCATTGTGACGATTGCACCACCTAGGGGTGAGACCAAAAGGAGAAGACCAACGACTCTGTATTCTGGTTGCCGAAAGTTCCGTATGACCACAAGTAGGCCTATAAAAAACAAAGGTAGGAAGAGAAGAAGGATATGGCCATAGCCTTTCATGAGATGACGTGAGAGGTCGTTTGGATTCGGGGAAAACCAATAGGCTGGATTTAGTCCCTGCAAATAATTCAACACAAAGATCTTGATCTTTTCTGTCAGCGGGAGAGCATCGAACCAGTAACTTCCTAGCATGCGTAGCTGGAAATATGTTTCCTCGCTATGGAGGTTATGAAACCGTAGATAAGGCAAAAATAAGAAGAGGGCAAGGAAGGATCCCTTAATCAGGGTCGTGAGATTCCTGCGGTTGTAAGACCAATCACTGATGAAGAGTAAGATTCCAATGGAAAACAATATGATCTGTCCCCCACGATAGCTATAGAATGCGAGGGCAGCGAAAACAATCACAAGATATAGAAAGCGCGGATTTTCGAGCCGATATCGAAAATAGAAATAAATCATCCAGATGAATGTCGAGACAAACAAGACTGTCTCAAAAGCGGTTCGAGAATGTAAAAACCAAGCCGGTAGAATTGAGAAAACTAGCAATCCTATCCAGCTATGCCGGAAATTGAAGGCTCTTTTCAAGATAAGTGATATAGCATAGGCGCCTGACAAGCTTATGAGGGCTGACACCGCCCGGGTTATGAAGATGCTCTTTCCGAAGAGCAGATAGGGGATGACCTGGATATAGACGCTTAAACTCAGGTTATAGAGCATTGCGTTCTCAAAGTATGTCGGCAAAAAAACGCCATCATATCCGTAAAAGCCATCTCGAATAAAGTCAGATGCTAGAACTGTTTGGACTGCCTCATCAGAAAAGAAATAGATGGGATAGTCAGCGAGATTAATGAGACGGGAAGCGGCATACACCCCAATGGAAATTACCAGAAGCGCTTGACCAAGAGTAATTTTCCCGAAGGGAAACCAACTCGTGTCAAGTGTCCTAAACCATTGGGATGTTCGCGTCAGGAGCCCCGGGTTGGTATCCACAGAGTTCCCGGTTTCTCTGCTGATTCCATTTACTCGCGTCGTATCTTGTGGCTCTGCTTCGTCAGGGCTAAGGATGGATGGCTCTTCAGGACGATCATCTACGTGATGAAGCTGCGGTTGCTCGGGAGAACTTGGTTCTATCAACTTCTCTTGGAGCGATCCAGATTCATCGTCCAGATCGTCACTCGCTACAACCTTTCCTCGCCTTAAGATTGCGATGGACAATCCGATTCCGATAAGGGTTAAACTGAATCCGAGAAGAACATCGATAGGAAAGTAGCGGAAGGTGTAGTGGTGATCACCTTGTGGGGCTACAACTTCGATATCATTCTCGCCAATCAATTCGATTTTTTCCCCGTCACGATAGGCCAACCAACCAGGGTATGTATTCTCGCGAAGGATCAACCGTCCGGGCTTTTGAGTTGAACAATGAACATCGATAAAACCACCGCGTGAATCAGCTGTGCATGGGATGAACTCATCAACGCCAGATTGGATGTATGCATAAAATACATCTGAATATTCAATTACTCTTATCTCATCAACCATCGTGATGATTTCACCCGTTTCAATCTCTTCTTGAGGTGAGAAGGCCC
Organism: Anaerolineales bacterium; assembly: GCA_004376465.1. GTDB lineage: Bacteria > Chloroflexota > Anaerolineae > Anaerolineales > E44-bin32 > E44-bin32. The sequence goes on from SOJU01000165.1 coordinate 6,025, forward strand.
GATAAGAGGGCGGTGGATTCTGCCGATGTTTCCAGTGCCAGGGACGGAATACGTTGGTTACCTTATGCCCGTCTTCAATCAGTTCAAAAGTCCAGTGATGTGGATTGCTAAGTGCTTGAATCCACCCGGAACCTGGATTGGGTATGGCTGAACCTAGCTGTTGAAAATCGGGGGAAATCTCCCTCAGCTTAAGCCAGCTCTGCCCGAATCTGTAAGCGTTGATTAGGTTGAGTGAGAGCGGGATAGCAAGGAGGATTAAAATGATGGGGATTTGGTAACGAGAACCTTTTTGGTTTTCCAGCGATACCTTGGGCCAAGTGATACGTGTGAGACGATCGAGACTTAAGGCGGCCATACTCAGAACCAATGGGACCAAGAGGCCTGCGACGAGTGGAGGGTAGCGATACATTCCCATCACCGCAGGGATTTTATTAGACAAGAAGAGAACAAGCTCCTTGCTGGAGAGAATTAAGACAAGAATGAAGGCAAGTGCAAAAAATGCGAGCGGCTTTCTTTTTTTGGTTGGTGTTAACCATAACGCGGATACTGCAAGAATGATCGCTGGCCAGCCTATGTAATTGATATAAATCGCAGGGAAAAGCATTTTTCCTAATGATTCATTGTGGAAGAATGGAATATCACGGATGATTAAATTAAGAATGGTGTACCCCATGGGCTGAGATGCGCGGAAGGTAATATCAGCCTCTTTTTCAAAGTTGGGCATGAAATGCAATGTAGGCACCAACAGGATCCCGCATATAAGCAGCGCAAGCATGATGGCAAGCACGAATTGCTTAAATTGTCTATTGGGTTTCAAGTTTTGATTAAGGGTAAATATGGCGAATGCGGGAAAGATGCCGAAAAGGAGACCGACTTGAGCGTACCCCTGTCCTGAGAGTATGGCAAGGGATAATGTGATAGCTAAAGCGACCATTGAGGAGCGCTGCCGTTTGATCGCCAAGTTGACTCCAGCAGCAATTACTAGCGAACAAGATGCAGTTGAGAAGACAATCCCCAATAAGCCAAGTTCCATTCGACCTGCTAAGTGACCTCCAACAACAGCCATTCCCGCTGACCATAAACGAGCGATGGGTCCAAGATTTAGCGAACGCGCGATCCACCATTGAGCCCAGCCAGCCATAGCTAAGCTGAGTATTAAGGTGATCTTGGCACCATTGAGAGCGCCCCAAATCAGCGTCGTTGCGACCACTAAGGGGTGTAAGAAAGCGGAATGAGTTTCAGCAAATGTAGGGAATCCACCGTTCATGGATCCGTTCCATAACATACATGGTCCACATTGGCTTAAGAGTTTCCAAATCGTGTTTGGCTGAATTGTCAGGGAAAAATCGCCACCGTGAGGGATAGCTGAGGGATCGAAGTTTAAGAAATCGCGCCCTACCCAAAATGCCCATGCCGTGATGAGACCAAGTTCGATCAAGGACAATGGTGAAATCTTTGGATCGAGAGCTTGACGCTTAACCCAGCGGAAGCCTCGTGCGAACAGCGAGCTTAGGGGTCGGATTACTCTCATGGCTGGTCTGGGGATTCACATTGGACCATAATTATGACTTTAGGTTGGGGTAACTAAGTCGAGGTAGCATGTCTGATTTGGCGATCCCGAGAAAATTGGTTATACAGGTTGCATGGAAAGGAACAGGTGTGGATCGATCATCTAAACGTTAGCATCTATTACTGAAACCTGTCCGAGCACCGACGATTTGATCGTATTCCGTAGGCATTTACCGGGCAATACTCCCCGCCATATTCTCATGCATACCCAGATGGGTGACATGGCTCTAGGGTAGTGGATGAATCGTCAGAGCGAAGCCCTTACTTCAATCCCAACTCTAACCGAGAAATCACCAACCGCTGAATCTCGCTCGTGCCTTCGTAAATCTCTGTGATTTTGGCGTCGCGGAAGAAACGCTCTATGGGCAGCTCTCTTGAGTAACCCATCCCGCCGT
>SOJU01000069.1 GCA_004376465.1 Anaerolineales bacterium
AGGTTGGCATCATCGATCCTGCGAAGGTGACGAAGGGTGCGATGGAAAATGCGGCATCCATTGCCGCCATGATCCTGACAACAGAGGCATTGATCACGGATGTTCCTGAAGAGAACGCTCCGCCAATGCCACCGATGCCGGAGTATTAAACCGGTAAGGCAGAATGACTTGCAGCCCCTCTACCAGAGGGGCTGTTTTGTATTTCGCGAATATCTTCACGCGCGACTTCCAATTAAAACATGCGTATATGATTATTGAGAGTCTACGGGCTACATTGAAGTTGATTGTCAGGTGGTTGTCACTCAGGTCCGTGAGGGGTGTATATACTTGTTTTGTAAAAACTCAAGTTGCTCGCGATATTGTTATTCTAAGAAATCGCTGGGAGCGAAGCACGACAAAATCGTACACCCCCTATCTTTATTCATGGTGGAGGAAGAACATGTCTGAAACACAAACACGGAATTTGCGACGGTCGCGATCGGATCGCATATTCGCCGGGGTCTGTGGTGGTTTGGGAGCCTTCTTTGGGATCCGTCCTCTCTGGTTTCGAGTTGGTTTCATAATAGCCTCGCTTCCAGGCGGACTGCCAGGGATGCTGCCCTACCTAATTTGCTGGATTATCATCCCGCGAGAAGCCTAGAAAAGGGCTCGACACACGTCAAAAGACGATTTGAGAACAAGCTGAGGTTCGTCATCCAAACGTCTCAAGGAATGAAATGTGTGCGTGCACACACGGCTTATCGCTCTTTAAGAGTAGGATGATCGGTGTGCAAGATTATGCCTACAGCTAAACGAGGTTTCGTTGCACGGTGGTTAAGTGAAGAGAAGAAGAGGGAAAGAGTTTCTTGAGTAATTATTTACAAGATGTAGGTGTACAGTGCCCAGGCGACCACAGCGACCACAACGATTAGACAACCGCATCTCAGGAATTTAGCCGTCGTACGAAAGAGGAAACGTATCACAAACCATCCGAGAGCCAGCGCAATCGGAATGAGCAAGATATATTCCCAACGAAATTCTTCGATCAAAAAATCCATCTGCTGTAACCCTCTTTAGCTATCCGGGAAGACCAACTCCCCGTTCTTGAATACTGTAGATACAAGGTTTGTACCAAACCGGTAACCCAGATGCCGGTAATCAGAGACACTCAAGATCAGGATGTCCGCTTGTTTGCCACTCTCGATGCTGCCGAGATCCTCGGTGCGCTGGATGGCTGCTGCGGCGTTGATCGTTGATGCAGCAATTGCCTGCGCCGGTGTGAGGTCCATATATCGACAGGCAAGAGCAATCACCATCTGCATACTTTCACACCAGGCTGTTCCCGGGTTGAGATCGGTTGCCAGCGCAAGGATTCCGCCTGCTTCGATAATTGATTTCGCGGGAGTGTATTCCCTCTCCGCTAAACCGAAGGGAGTGCAGGGCAGCGCTACTGCAACGGTGTCAGATTGGCCGAGTGCGGCAATATCATCAGGAGGTGTTTGGACCAGGTGGTCGGCTGAAGCCGCACCTAATTCCACCGCCAGTCCGGTTCCACCTAACCCATCGAACTCATCCGCGTGGATCTTGAGTGGAAAGCCGATCTCCTTGGCGCACGTGAGGATACGGCGGCTTTGACTAAGGTTAAAGGCGCCGATCTCGCAGAAGACATCTACGAAGGGAAAAGGTTCTCCGCTCGCTTCTTTGGTCCACCACCGCTTGACCGCAGGGAGCATCTGCTCGACGATCTCAGCGGTGTAAGCTTCATACTCTTTTTCCCCAGAGTCGGCGTATTCTGGAGGCAAAGCGTGGGCACCGAGGAAAGTCGGAGCGAGCTCGATGGGACCTTCGTCGTTAAGCAAGAGAATCGCTTGAAGCATCTTGAGTTCGGTTTCTAATTCAAGCCCGTATCCAGTTTTTGCTTCGGCAGTTGTTGTGCCATACGCGAGCATGCGATTAAGCCGTAAGCGAGCCTGGGTGACAAGCGAATCGACACTGGCTGCTCTTGTCTGTTTAACGGTTGAGATGATCCCGCCACCCGCGTCCATGATCTCCATATAGCTGGCGCCGGCGATGCGCATCTCAAACTCAGCTGCCCGATCTCCTGCAAAAATCAAGTGTGTGTGGGGATCGACGAAACCCGGGAGCACAACGCTCCCAATGGCATCTATTGTCCGCTGCGCACTGAACTGGCGCTGGATTTCATCAGTTGACCCGACCGCAAGAATAACTCCATCAGCGACTGCGATTGCGCCATCCTCGATAATCCCAAGATTGCCCAACGAGCCCCCTCTTTGCGGTCCGCCAGCAAGTGTGAGGAGTTGGGATGCTGAATGAAGTATCAGGTCTGCCCGAGACTTGTCCGTCATAGGTCGTCCTCTGTTGAAGTTATCTTATTCTACCTTGACCCACACAATCAGGATGGGAAGGGCGATGATTGCCATCGCCGCTCCAAAGGCAGAGCTTGCCAATATATTGATTTCAAACAGCGCAGGACCGATTAGTGCGCCCAATGCCCGACCGCCGGCGGCTGCGGTTATGCTGGTTGCCATCAGCGTGGCTCGGGTGGAGGGAGCCAGCTCGGTGAATAAGGAGATTAGGGTGACGAACGTGAACTCGAAGGTAAGATAGAAGAGAAAGAGTCCGATCAAGGCGGGGATCAGGCTCCCTCCGAGAATGGGTAGCAGAAGGCAGGCGACCGTGATGGAGATAATTCCCAGACAGAGAGCGCGTACTTTCCCTAATTGGTCCGCCAGGCGGGCTACTAATCCCACGCCGCCCAGTTCAGCGAGTCCAATGAGCACAGAAGCTGCGCCAAGGGCAACAACTTGCAAACCGAATGAATTTTCGAGCCAAACGCCATAGATAACGTTGATGGATTCATTACCGACGTTGATCAGAAGAGAAACAGTGAGCGCGGCAAGCGTGGAAGGGCGGGAAAGGATTGTCCTAAGTGCATACTTCAGCGTTGGTCGCTCCGAATCAGCGGTGGGATCGGAGGGGAGTGCGCGCCAGATGAAGAAGGCTGCTATGGCGGCGAGAATCCCCAGGATGGGGAATGGAGCTGCCCAATTACTTCGGTAGATGATCCAACCGATAATTGGTAAACCTACCAGCGCCGCACCAGACCAGCCGATTTCCGTAATCGCGATCGCACGCCCCCGCAAGTTGTAAGGGACTCTATCCCCAAGATAGGCTTGCATCGCTGGATCGAAAATAATCTTCCCGAGGGAGCCCAGGAGCAGAGCGATGAGGAAGCCGATGTACGAAGGCCATAGGAGAACTACGAGGGAACCCCCCGCGAAAATACTCAGCCCCATGAGCATGGCCGATCTACGACCTATCAAGTCGCCCGCTGATCCGATGAATGGGCTTAGGATGCCGAGGCTGGATCGGGCAGTGATCGCCAAAGAGATGGTAGAGATATCAACCCCGAGCGCGCGAGCGAATGTTGGCAAGAAGGGGTAGACCATCCGGAAGCCGGTGTCCAGGATGATTCGAGTAATCAGGAAGAGCGTTAACTGGCCGCGCAGCGGAGCAAGCGCTGGCTTTTTCATCGGCGCGCAAGCGCTCGCTGGTGCAGCCAGAGGCTAAGCCACCCTAGGGCGAAAACACATAATCCTAAGAGGGCGAAGAAGAAAAATTGGATCTCGAGCGAATTTGAGGAGAGGATCGGAGAGGGAGGGTGCATTACCTGCTCCGTTCGTGCCAGACTGAACCAGAGCGCGGCGAAGTATCCCATGTTGATTAAGCTGGTGTAGCGGGGTTTCTTCAAGATCAGAATGGCGAGTTGAAGCAAAATGCCGATGACGGCAAAATCTATAGCGAAACGGAAGCGTGGTTCAGTGAGATACAGCCCATTCCAATTTGCCTGCATTGTCCATAAACTAAGCGGCAAGTAGGTAATCCAGAAAAAAAGCCCGGCTTGCCCTAACGCGCGCGACCAAGTGTGCAGCGATTGGCTTGATAATAGCCACCCCATGAGACCTGCCATCGCAGCTGCTCCGAAAGCGATGAGCGCCGTCCACACCCATGCCCCGTGAATGTAAACAAGTCGGACGTTCGTTCCTAACGAACGTTCGGCAGGACCAAAAAACGAAGCAATGGCGATGACGATAAGGGTGAGTAGGAATAGCCAGAGAGGTTTTATTCTGCGCATAGGATAGGTATTTTACCCGGAAGTCACGATGGGATGGAAAAAAACTGTCAAAGATGCAGAAATCAAGGTCTGCTGCGATTGGCTTGATTTCATCGTCGGGTCTGATGGGCCATTCTCCGGATCTATTTCAGCATCGGCATCTTTAACTTATGATGTCGAGCGGCTGCAATTGCCTCCTCATAGCCGGCATCAGCATGGCGGACGATCCCGGTACCTGGATCGGTCGTCAGAACACGTTCAATCCTTGTCGCAGCTTCCGGTGTTCCATCAGCGACGATTACTTGCCCGGCGTGCTGGCTATAGCCTATGCCAACGCCGCCTCCGTGATGGAACGAGACCCAGGTTGCGCCACCTATGGCGTTAAGCATGGCGTTCAATAGCGGCCAATCGCTGACGGCATCCGTTCCATCGAGCATCCCTTCAGTCTCTCGATTGGGTGATGCAACCGAGCCTGCATCGAGGTGGTCACGACCGATAACGATCGGCGCCTTCAACTCGCCGCTGGCGACCATCTCGTTGAAGCGTAAACCTGCCTTCGCCCTTTCCCCGTAGCCTAACCAGCAGATGCGCGCTGGCAATCCCTGGAATTGGATCTGCTCGCCCGCCATTTTTATCCAGCGAAGCAGGTGTTCATCGTCCGGGAAGAGTTCGGCGATGGCTTCGTCTGTGCGGTAGATATCCTCCGGATCGCCGGAGAGAGCCACCCATCGAAAAGGACCTTTGCCAAGGCAGAAGAGGGGCCTAACGTAAGCTGGGACAAAGCCAGGGAAGTTGAACGCATCCTGCACCCCATGGTCGAACGCGCGTTGGCGCAGGTTGTTGCCATAATCGAAAACCTCCGCACCGTGGCGTTGGAAGGCAAGCATGGCTTCGATGTGGCGAGCCATGGATGCCATCGATAGACGAGCGTATTCGTCGCGATCGTTCTCACGCAGCTGATTGGCGTCCTCAAGGGTTAAACCGTGAGGGACATAGTCGTAGACGTCATGAGCAGGTGTTTGATCGGTTACGACGTCCGGCGTGATGCCCCGCTGTACGAGTTCGGGGTAGACGTCGGCCGCGTTTCCAATGAGGCCGATCGACCGAGGTTCATTGCCCTTAATCGCCTCTTCGACGAGTGTCATCGCCTCCTCAAGTTCGTTCACAACATATTCCACGTACCCATGTTCAAGGCGACGCATCGCCCGCTCCGGATCGACCTCAACGATCAGGCCAACACCCTCATTCATTGTGATCGCCAGGGGTTGGGCACCGCCCATTCCACCTAAGCCTGCGGTGAGGACGAATTTACCGCGCAAGGATGGCCAGCCGTTCAGGCGCGCCAGGGATCCGAGCGTCTCGTAGGTCCCTTGAAGAATGCCCTGTGTGCCAATGTAAATCCAGGAGCCGGCGGTCATCTGGCCGTACATGATCAAACCCTTCGCGGCCAGTTCGTCGAAGTGCTCCTGGGTGGCCCAATGGGGTACGAGATTCGAATTGGCGATCAGTACGCGTGGAGCATCGGTGTGGGTCGTGAAAACTGCGACCGGCTTACCGGATTGTATGAGCAGGGTTTCATCATCTTCAAGCTGCTTGAGCGCTTCAAGGATTGCATCGAAAGAATCCCAATCGCGGGCCGCTTGCCCTCGCCCTCCGTAGACGATTAGTTCATCGGGTTTCTCTGCGACCTCGGGATCCAAATTGTTTTGGATCATACGGTAGGCAGCTTCTGTGAGCCAAGATTTGCAGGTGAGTTCTGTGCCACGCGGTGCACGAACCAATCGCGGTTGAGACATATTTGCCTCCATTATTTATGAGTTTAAATTCGGTTAGTCTTAAACTGGTTCCTGGTCCAAGAATTTATGAAGTGTATTCGGGATGAGAAGAAACTCATCAGAGATGGTAGATAAATTATCGCTCCTGTATTTAATGGATGTCGTCATTCCAACGTTCCAGGTGGGTGACATCTCTGTAGCTCTTTCGCCCCCCAGCTTTAGGTTTTTCGGTTATTTGTTCAGGGTGGGCGGGATAGCCAAAGGATAGCGAGACATGGAGATGCCAGTCCTCTGGATATCCGAGGAGTGCCCTGGCTGCCTCCGGTTGATAAATCGTCGCCGGGCATGATCCTACACCGAGCTCCCATGCGGCGAGCTGCATATAGGCGGCCGCCTGTCCTGCATCGAATAGGATGGACCAGCGCTGGTTCGGATCCGGGGTAACGATTGCTACACCCAGAGCAGCTCCTGCCAGGTGTCCGGCATAGGTGCCTAATTCAGACAATTTTGTGAGTGTCTCGCGATCGCGAATGACGATGAAATGCCAGGGTTGTCTGTTCTTCGCCGATTGTGCTCTACGTCCAGCGTCGACGATTTGACGCACAACATCTTCCGGAAGGGGCTCATCGGTGAATTTGCGAATAGCGCGTTTGGTGAGGATTGCATCCTGGACTTTCATACCGTCCTCCAAGAAATGACCAATCTAATTATACGGCTCAATTGGACGGCCATCCAAATCCTGGTGATTCATAAGACCCGACGCGTTGTGCGCCGGGTCATCAGGGTTAGGCACGAATGTAATTTCTAATATCCTGCGGTTTGAGTTTGCAGGATTCTGCTCATTGAGGGGTCAAGGTGGCGAAAGTGGTGCCGCTGAGCGTCTTAACCAGATTCGCCTGCGCGTTGCACCATACGTCCTGGACCGGACAATTATTGCCGAATACGCATGCGTTTGCATCGAAGACACACTCGTTCAGCATGATCGGACCATCGATGGCTTCGACCACTTCAAGCAGTGAGATTTCATCTGCGGCGCGAGCCAGGGATACGCCCCCGCGTGCGCCGCGCGAAGTCTGGACAATACCGGCGATGGAGAGCTGCGAGACGATCTTCGCTAGGAATGAAGGCGGGATGTGCTGTTTCAGAGCGATTTCGCTCGTTGGCGCCCGTCGTCCGTTATCAAGACCCGACAGGTAAAGCACCGCACGGACAGCATAGTCCGCCTGACGTGTAATCTGCATTCCAAATCCTCCAATTCGACCCAGATACTCTAACCATCAGGGTAGGAGTTGTCTAGTTATTAGAGTGTACGCTGTGGGTTCTATAGGGGGCAAGTGAATAGTGTCACACGGCCTGTATGACCTTTTACGATAGGATATGGTTGCTTTGAAAACCAGCCATGGTATGATTGCGCAAGCACATAGTTTTGCTGAAAAATTCCAATAAGGGAGTACCTATGAAGCATATCGCTGTTGTGGGCGTTGGTTATGTAGGCTTGGTCAGCGCAGCGTGTTTTGCTGACCTCGGCAATCGCGTGATCGCCCTTGACATCAATGAAAAGCGGATTAAGGGTCTCAAGAAAGGCATCATGCCGATCTACGAGCCCGGACTGGATGAGCTCGTCGAACGCAATGTCGCTTCAGAGCGATTATCCTTCACTACATCCTATCCAGAAGCCATTAAAGGGGCGGATTTTGTCTTTATCGCCGTCGGAACGCCATCCGGCGTCGATGGCGAAGCGGATTTAAAATATGTTAAGTCGGCTTCAGAATCCGTCGCGCAAGTGATGGATGGACCCCTGATCGTGGTCAACAAATCAACCGTGCCTGTCGGGACGGGCGACTGGGTCGCAGAGATCTTCCGCACCAGCCAACCCAAACCTATTCCATTCGCAGTTGTATCTTGCCCTGAGTTCCTCCGAGAAGGGTCGGCGATACTCGATTTTATGAATCCGGCGCGCACAGTGCTTGGATCCCAGGATTATGAAGCTGCTGACAAAGTCGCCCAGCTGCATCTGCCTCTGCGGGCGCCGATCATGATCACCAACCTGCGTACGGCAGAGATGGTCAAGTACGCGTC
>SOJU01000191.1 GCA_004376465.1 Anaerolineales bacterium
CCGCTGGACACGGAGCCGCAGAATCCCGGCCCTAAGATGCTGGCCGCGGCCGGGTTGGAGCGGGTGATGGTGATCATCTGCCAGGTCGGTGCATCGCGGCGCCCACCGGTAATGAGGATGAGCGAGCCATCCTCGATGTCCGGATTGGCGAAGTCCACATCGAAGGGGAGGTGGTTCCCGGGCCACTCGACGATCGCCTCAGGTTCGGCGTGAAAAGAATCCGCTACCTTTGAGATATTATCGCCCTCCGACCAGGAGTAGAGGACGCCATCGATAGGTGGAATATTGAGCTCCTGACCCGGTTTAAGCGTATGCGGATCTTGCTCGAGTGTGTACCAGTTTCCCCATAGGATAGACTCTGCTTTAAGGCCATACTTTTCGGCGATGCCGAATAGGGTGTCCCCTTCCTGAACCAGGTATTTCAGAATGTCGAATCGTGGTCGGTCAGGGATGATCGTATGCAGATCGGCTTTACGGTAAATTTCGCTGGTCTCTCCGGGGGGGTCGAAAGAAGGTAGTATTTCAGGATTTAGCGTGCTCAAGGTATCTGGGATTGCTTTCTCTACGGATGCGGTCTCATCGCCAGAAGCGGTACCAGGGGATAGAGTTTCCGGGCTTGAACTCGTTGCGCAGCTCGCCGCAAGAATGAGGAACACACTCGCCAGGACGATGTTGATTCGGCTGGCGATGGGGGTTAAGCGATCTGGGTCAGGGTATATATCCTGCATGCGCATTTTCTGAAGGTCTCCGGCGCGTGATCATATCAGCGCGGAAGATCACGGTCAAGACGATGCGTAAACAGCCGGTCTCATCACATGAGAACCGATGGCAAGTAAGCTCCAAGTTTCCATTCATAGGATTTCTATAAACATTGATCCAACTTGTGCACAAGAGACATCCAAACAGGCTCTCTAGCGTGGCATTGTTCTTGCATGATTCTCGCATGAATTGATGACGACGGGCTGGTTCAAGCGTCGAGAATCAAACCGAGATCGCTATGCCAGGATTCCTATTGGGATAATCTCGCCAGTGGCGCAAGATGTAGTGGTGGGTTTGATAAGGATCTCGGTTGTTAGGGTAAGTATCAGAATGAAGCATAGAATGATATTACGCGATGGTTTCATCAGCCTTTTTATTGGGTTGCTGTTGGGCGCTTGTATGTCTCCTGAGGCATCGCCCGAGATGGGTAACCCTGAGCCGAGCGTCACGCCAACCGCGACGCTGGCGGCTGAGTTACTGGTGACCCCACAGAGCGCAGAAGGAGCCCGTCGGGAGGCCCCTATACCTGCTGCTCCGCGGCCTCTGGTCTTCCCTACAACAGTTCCAGAACCCGAAGTAACATGGCGTCCTCCGCCGTACCCTGTCCCCTGGGCCGCACAACCGCAGGACCATTTTTTCTTCGGTCGTCCCATCCCTTCCGGGGAAGTCAATTGGCCGAACGCGCAATACCGATACGGCAGCACATTATTCGGTGCGGAGAGCATGCATACGGGGGTTGACATGGGTGCAGAGCGGGGCACACAGGTGTTGGCGGCTGGTTCCGGAGAGGTGATCTGGGCCGGGTATGGGCTGTACCGCGGGCTTGAAGACCCTACGGACCCGTACGGCCTGGCAATAGCGGTCCGTCACGACTTTGGTTATGAGGGGCAACAACTCTATACTGTATATGCCCATCTAGGGTCGATCTCAGTCTGGAGTGGGGAACGCGTGAAGACGGGAGATTTGTTGGGCACGGTAGGCGAAACAGGACACGCTACAGGGCCTCATCTTCATTTTGAAATTCGCCTGGGAGAGAATCGCTACTTCAGCACTCGCAATCCTGAGTTGTGGATGGTTCCTCCAGAAGGGTGGGGAGTCCTGGCGGGTCGTATAGAGAACTCATTTGGTGGAGATCTTCGCGAGCAGTTGGTCCAGATTCGATCTCTTGAAACAGACCAGCGCTGGGACGTCTGGACCTATGCCGAGGGCACAGTACACCCGGATGATTATTACAACGAGAATTTTGTGATCAGCGATCTCCCCGCAGGTCCTTATGAGGTCAGAATTGATTTTGTGGGCCGGCCGTTCACGGCTCAATTCCTGCTCCTCCCCGGCAGGGTAAATTTTCTGACTTTCCACGGCAGAACCGGTTTCGTAATCGAGCCGACTCCCACCCCGGTAGATCTGACCCAACCCCCAAGTCCCTAGACTTTAGAAGCTGAACTCAGCCCCTGTCGGGATCTTTTTGCGCGGATAGTGGAGATGGACGAATCCGCATCCGCATAACGTAATTCAGCGAGAGGCGTGAAGTTAACCTCCCAGGGACGATCACGTGGTTATTTTTGCAGTGATAGACGTCGCTGTTGGCATATGACCCCCGTCATATTGTCAGGGCGGCCTTTTGAGTTAATATAAGGGCATCCTAACTGATGGACTTCCAATTTTAGGGATGCGCAGTTAATTGTTCAGGGGAAGTAACATGAAAGAGTTGCACAAATTTGCCGAGAGCGAAGAGATGTATTTGAAGACCATCGCCGAAATTTCTGGTCATGGGAATCTCGTTCCGGTCACAAGTATCGCTGAGCGGCTCAGTATCTCAACGGTTTCCGCGAGCGAGATGGTTCACAGGCTTCAGGACCGCGGTTTGCTAGAGCACACACCCTATAAGGGTGTACGGCTGACCGATGATGGCCTGAACCGGGCGGAAGGTATCCTGCGGCGGCACCGATTGTGGGAATGTTTTCTTACGGAGCATCTCGGGCTTCCCTGGAAACAAGTCCATGATTTTGCCTGCCAATTGGAGCACGTTAGCGAGGATGCATTGACGGATGCGCTAGATAAGCACCTTGGTTCCCCTTCTTTTTGCCCGCATGGCAACCCCATACCGCCAGCGCAGGGTGTTCTTGAAATTAGGGAGACGACACCGCTTTCTGATCTCGACGTCGGGCAGGAGGGAGTCGTCCTGTGTATCCGCGAAGAAGATGGCGAGATATTGGATTATCTTGATGCTCGTGCAGTTCGACCTGGCAGACGCGTTCGCATTGAGGAGATCGCTCCGTATGATGGACCGCGTTCGGTCTTGATGGATGGAGAGAAGCAGGTTCTAGGTCGTGAGGTGGCAGAGCATATCCTTATCGAGTTGGTGCACGACGACGAAACGGAGTGAGTGTTGAGCACAGAAACAGAACGCAAATACAAAAATAGGCCTCTCAGCGAAGTGCCTTCGGGAGGACGCGTGCGCATGGTTGGATTTGGGCGCCATTGTCGCCGGTCTCGGCGCTTGGCAGAATTGGGAATAAACCCGGGCACAGAGATCACAGTTGTTCAGTCGGATCCTGGGCAACCGCTGTTACTGCGGGTGCGCGGGTCACAGTTGGCGGTTGATCGTAGAGTGGCACATCAATTATTCGTCACCCCGCTGGAGCCGATGCCTGAGTTTTTACATTTGCGGAGGGGTTGGCGCCGCTGGGGACGTGGAGGCGGGCCTAAAGGTCGCGGGTGGAGAAGCGGGCGATCTCGAAGGTGGAGAAAAGCCTCACTTGATGACGTTGAGCCGATGGAATCCGATAGAAATGAAGATGAAGCGTAATACGGATCTGACAATTGCCTTGGCAGGAAACCCGAATGCCGGAAAAACCACGGTATTTAATCGACTCACCGGTTCGCGGCAGCATACTGGGAACTGGCCCGGTAAAACGATCGAACGCAAAAGCGGTTGGTACAAACACGCTGGCATGTGGATAGAGGTCGTGGATCTTCCGGGGACTTATAGCCTTGCGGCGTATTCCGAAGAGGAGATTGTGGCGCGCGACTTTTTACTTGAAGGGCAAGCAGACGTCGTTGTGGTCGTGGTAGATGCCTCAAACCTGGAGCGGAACTTATATCTTGTAGTACAGATTCTTGAGCTACAGCTTCCAGTGATAATAGCTTTAAATATGACGGATATGGCGGAAACGATTGGTTTCGAGATTGATATCGATGATTTGTCCGATGGATTGGGCGATGTACCGGTGATCAGGATGGTTGCCGCTCGAGGCAAAGGCATTGAAGAATTGAAAGAGGAGATACTGCTCTATACGAAACAACAATCCAATGAAGATACCGGACCAGATTGTATGACGAACCCTGACTCCAGCCCTGCCTTTCAGATCGATTATGGTCTTGTGATCGAGCCTGAAATTGAAAACCTGAGAGCGCTCATCGAAGAGCGCTTCATGCTCCCGGATCAAATTAAACCGCGATGGCTCGCCGTAAAGGTGCTTGAAGGGGAGGTTGACCTTCTCGAGCAGTTTCTCGGCGTTGAAGATGCCCGTGTTGTTCTGGACCAGGTTCATTCGATCCAGAAGCGGCTGGAGGCGCGGGTCCCTGAAGGGCTGGATATTGCCATTGCTGACAGACGCTATGAGTGTGTGGGCAAGATCGTGGAACAGTCACTCACGCGCCCGAAGGAACCTGCCCGCACGCGCGCAGACCGAGTAGACCGGGTTGTCACACACCCTTGGCTGGGGATTCCGATATTTATGATGGTGATGTACCTGGTCTTCAGCCTGGTTGTTAACGTCTCGGAGCCGTACCTGGAGTGGATCGACGCGGTTGTTTCAGGACCGATTACAAACTGGGTTGGAGCCTTGCTAACTTCAATTGGCGCCTCCGCCTGGTTGCGTGGATTGATCTTGGACGGGGCGATCGCGGGTGTTGGCGGTGTGTTGGTCTTTATTCCTGGTCTCGTGGTCCTGTTTTTCTTTATTGGTTTGCTCGAGGATAGCGGCTATTTGGCACGCGTTGCGTTTGTTATGAATCGCTTCCTCTCATTCTTGGGTTTAAACGGAAAGAGTTTCGTGCCACTAATTCTTGGCTTTGGTTGCGCGGTCCCGGGGATTTATGCCACGCGAACGCTCGAGAGCCGCCGCGACCGCTTGCTCACTGCGTTGCTGGTACCCTTCATGTCCTGCTCCGCGCGGCTTCCCGTGTATGTTGTGTTTGGGATGGCTTTCTTTGGTCGAAGAGCGGATTGGATTATCTGGGGTTTATATGCGCTAGGAATTGCTATGGCGGTCTTGTTGGGATTTTTATACTCGCGGACGCTTCTTCGGTCTTCTGAAGAAACTTCTTTCCTGATGGAACTGCCCTCTTATCGCCTGCCAAGGCTGAGCAATTTGTGGATCCACGTCTCGCTAAGGACGGGCGAATTTCTACGCAATGCAGGGACACTGATCCTGGCGGCATCCATGGTTGTGTGGCTGCTTCTGAATATTCCGCCGAAAGCTTCCAGTTTGGAGCAGAGTGTGTTTGGGCAAGTCAGTGGTTTTGTCGCACCCGTGCTGGAACCAGCAGGTTTTGGGACATGGGAGGCTTCAGGATCGCTCTTGACGGGCATGGTCGCCAAAGAGCTTGTGATCGCGACGATGACACAAATCTATCTAGATGAGCGCGTAGAGACCGGAGCAGAAAGTGAGATCAATCTGCTTCAGGATCTGATAGATATTGGAAAAGGTTTTATTGAGGCTACGATTAGCGCGGGAGAGCGGTTATTAGATGCCCTCACTCCCGGAGTCCAGCTATTCGGAGGCGAAGGAGAGAGAGAAGAAGGAGGTACGGCGCTCAGTTATTCCTTACAAAGCGCTTTCACGCCTCTTTCCGCCTTGGCGTTCATCGTATTTGTCTCGCTTTACACGCCTTGTGTGGCCACGCTGGGGGCAATCCGCGCTGAATTCGGCGGGCGGTGGGCTTCTTTTTCTGCGGTAAGCCAGACCGGGATGGCCTGGCTCGTGGCGACGCTTGTCTTTCAACTGGGGCATTTGTTGGGTTTGACATGAGAGGGGCACAGACAACATCTATTCTGGCGCAAATCTTGGCGGAATTTGATCGTGAACGACGCCCTTTATCGAGCCGCGAACTGGCAAGTACGTTCGGCAAAGACCTCGCGGTAGTTGAGGGAATGCTTGAAACGCTGGTGAGGTCAGGGCGGCTGGTGGAGCTGGGGCGTGATGGACCCTGTGATCAATGCCCAGCACAAGGTCTTTGTATTGTTCTCTCGTTGGAGGGACGTCGGTTTTGTCTTGTTCCGCACGAAGGGTGGGAACTCCCTGCCCAGAACGGAACTTGCTGGGAAGCAAGAGATCGAGATAAGGATTAATGCAACTGTTTTCTTGGAACGTCAACGGCATACGCGCTGCTCAGAAAAAAGGGTTCTTGGAGTGGGTGGCTAAGATTCGTCCGGATGTTATTTGCATCCAGGAGACAAAAGCCCGGCCCGAGCAGCTGGCTCCTGAGCTGCTCGAACCAGAGGGGTACCATTCTTATTGGGCATCGGCGGAGCGTAAGGGGTACAGCGGGGTCGCCCTCTACACCCGCACTGAACCGCTAAGTGTGCAGGTGGGTCTTGGGCTAGAGGAATTCGACTGCGAGGGGAGAACCATCCTGGCGGACTTCGATGACTTTGTCCTGCTTGCGACCTATGTTCCTAACGGCTCCCGCGATCACAGTCGGGTCCCATTTAAAATGGCGTATAAAAAAGCGCTGCTCGATACCTGTAATGCTCTGCGAGCCGAAGGTCGCAGCGTAATATTCTGTGGGGATATAAACACGGCCCATCAGGAGATCGACCTGGCTCGCCCCAAACAGAACCAGAAATCGACCGGCTTCCTGCCCATCGAGCGGGAGTGGATCGACGCTGTCGTCGAGCAAGGCTACATTGACACCTTCCGCGAACAGCACCCCGAGCGCGCCGCGTACAGCTGGTGGGCTTATTGGGGAGGAGCGCGCGAGCGAAATGTGGGTTGGCGACTCGACTATTTCTTCGTTAGCGCGGACCTCTCAGAACAAATCGTCTCTGCCGAGATACATCCAGATGTCTTTGGCTCGGACCATTGCCCCGTCAGCCTAACACTGCGTTGACGTGTGATCTGGGCTGACTGTTAGCTCCCTCGAGCGAATAACCCCTTATCTGCTAATTCAGATTTCCACCCGCACTTGACAGACGCATACTTTTAATGCAGGATAGTAGTTTGTAGTCGAACTACTATTTTGAGTGAGGCAGATATGGATTTGGTTGCCGAGTTAAACGGCATTGGTTTCACAGACTCTGAGGCGAAGGTGTACCTGGTTTTACTGCGCAACAACCCCGCAACGGGTTATCAACTAAGCAAAGTGTCCGGCGTGCCGCGCTCGATGGTGTATGAGGCGCTCGGTCGCCTTGACGCTCGTGGCGCTGTGTTGAAGTCTGTAGAGGCGAAAGCCACGCTCTACCGCCCTCTCCCGCCGGAGGCGTTGTTAGAAAGTGCGGACATGGCGCACCAAAGGAAGATGCAGGCGCTTTCGAGCGGCCTCTCTCATGTCTATGAAACTGGATCGGGGGATTTTCTCTGGACGATTACGGGAGAGAATTCGGTGATCTCCTATGCCGCCGATATGATTCAATCAGCACAGGATGAGCTAATGCTTGTGCTGTCTGACCAGGGTTTGCGGGAACTCCAAGAATTTGTGCGGGTTGCGCACGATCGCGGCGTTCGTGTGAGTGCTTTACTCACGGGCGACCTTGAGTTGGGATGCGGAAAGGTGGCGTACCACCCGCCGCACGAGAGTGAGTTGCAGGAACTGACCGACAACATTGTTGTGGTCGTAGATGAGCAGGAGGCTTTGATTGCCAACAGCGATGAAGAGATGAGCGCCACGGTCACGACCAACCGCAACCTGGTCTTGATCACCCGCCAATTCATCTGGATGGAGCTGTTTGCTCAACGCATCTACTCCTGTCTTGATAAGGATTTGATCGCAAAGTTAAACCCAGAGGACCAAAAGCTATTTAATGGATTTACCCCAGTTAGGGGAAAGCAGGTGGACTGAAATGGATACATCCCTCTTAAATGCGTTCTGGGCAGCGGTGATCACTACGTTGGCGACAGGGCTTGGTGGGCTGCCCTTCGTCTTTGTGCGCCGCTTTCCTGCCCGGCTTGCCCACCTGGCATGGGC
>SOJU01000054.1 GCA_004376465.1 Anaerolineales bacterium
GGGCCGGAGGCGGTGATATCTACTTTGCCCCAGATTGCGAGCTTACATTGACCAAATGATCATTGCGGGTTCTGAATCTACAGATATTCACACTGCGCTGTCATTACGAGAGAGCAATGTGACAGCCCTTCAACTTCGCTCCCCACTCCCTTCGGCCGGGGACTTCCCCCCACAAACTACGCGGGACTTCGCAGGCTAAACTACGTGAAGATTCTCGTTCTTTGAACATACGGGTTCTCCTTGCCAAGAACGAGATTCTTCGCTCCCTGCGGTCACTCAGAATGACGATGAGGGAAGGGTTCTGCAATACCAAATGTCATTTCGAGCGAAGCGAGAAATCCCTGTGATGTTTCTCCTCAACGTTTCATCTGTGAAACACATGTTATCCCTTTGCACAGCGAGATCCAATAATTAGAAAACCGCGCTCGCGTAGCGCGTTTTTAGCTACATCAAACTCCATCCTACTCTTACGACTTATCCCGCCACCTATCTGTTGATTTCCACAGCAGCGCCAGCCAGAGTCCCCCGCGCAGCGATCTCCAGGCACCCTTAACCTCATCCTCGTCAATGGATTGCTGTCCAAAACGTTCCTTCGAGTACGCATCAACAATCGTCCACGCCGCGTCTGCGGATTCTGGCAGCGAGGATGAGAAGACGGCGACGCGCTCCATCGCAGTCTGTGACCTGCCGGTAATCATCCCCAGGCGCTTCAGCCACTCCGTCCAGCTCGCATAGATCCTGCCCGTCAGTGTATCCCAAGAATAATCCATCGGGTTGAGCGCTTCCGGTGGTGTCATGCCCAAGCGAGTTATCCCCCGAGAAAGAGAGGCCCGCGCAACAACCCACGCGGTCGGGCTAAGCCGCAGCCAAATCAGCGCGCCAACGAAAACACCGCCTACAAGTAGCGCGATTCTGCGCAGGAGCGACCAGCCTCCCTGTTCCGCCCCAGCACCACCAACATCCATATCCGGGTCGAGCAGGTCCCTCAACCTCTCTTCACGATCGAGGGAGCCTTCTCGATCCAGATTCGATAGCGGTCCACCGTCGGCTTCATCATCGAGTGCCTCCGGGCGGGTGAGGACAGGTTGAGATGTGGTGGGCTCAAACTCCACCCAACCGATCCCGGGGAAGTAGACTTCTGGCCAGGAATGAGAGTCCTCACTGAACACATGGTAGACAGCCGGGTCACTGTCGAATGTCCCGCGCGCATAACCTGCCGCTAGGCGAGCTGGAATCCCTAATGAACGCAGCATGATAACTTCGGCGCTAGCGTAGTAATTGCAGAAGCCTATCTGGTAGTCGAAAAGGAACCAATCGATCGCTTCCACATCTTCAGGAGGCGGTTCCGTTTCACGATTGTATTCAATGTTGGATCGCAGCCAGCGAGTAATCGCGACCGCCTGATCATAAGGGTTTTCCAGGTCCTGCGTGATTATCTGCGCCAGCTCAATCGTCCGGTCTGTGATCGTATCAGGCAACTGGAGATAACGTTCAATGACCCATTGCGGGTATAGTTCTCCGGCGAGACGCAATAGGTCAGCGGAAGGAGTGGCGACAGATCCTCTCGCCAGGTAAGACTCTCCATCACGGATGACGCGATTTGATTTCACTGTATGGAGATCGAATGCTCCTTCTTCGAGAGGAGTTACGGTCAATGTTGATGTACGCTCCACCCAGATCGGTTGACTCGGCAGAAATAGCAGTTGAATATCCCCGCCCTTCAGGGCGAAATTGACCTCGACAACATCCCTTCCGGCGAGATCCCCGAGCGACAGATCTCCTTCGTTGGGGTCAAAGGGAATGGGTACGCCTTCCGAAACAGTCCATTGCCTGCCCTCATATGCCTCATAGACTCTCGTGCGCCAATAGAAACGTCCAACGCGTGAGGGGAACTCGATCGGATCGACATCCATTACAAGGCGGTTCACCGGCTGCGTCCCTGCCTTCAGCTCCAGCACTTCATCATAGTCGCTCATATACACAATAGTAGGTCCGCGGACCGTTCCGAAGGCGTCACCGACTCGATCTCTGGCATCCAGGAATGGGTCGGAGATCGTCTTCCATGCGTCGGCGAGGGTCTCGCTTCGAGCGAAAGCCGGCGCGCCCCATGCGAGTCCAACAAGGAGAACAGCGGCGACCAATCCGGCGAGGCTGACCCGATAAGCCGTATCGATGGGCACACGTGCACGGGCCGATTCCCAGACTTGCTG
>SOJU01000080.1 GCA_004376465.1 Anaerolineales bacterium
GCTGCCAACTGGCTGCTCTCCCCTAAAAAACCAAACCCAATAAAACAATCGATCTACGAATGCGGTATTGAAACCGTAGGAGAAACTTACATCCAGTTAAAAGGCGCGTATTACATTTACGCACTTATTTTTGTGGTGTTCGACATCGAAGCCGTCTTCATGTTCCCATGGGCTGTAGCCTACGACAAGTTACAGCTTTATATGGTCATGGAGGGCGTTCTCTTTATTCTCATCCTCGCCGCCGGCCTGGCCTATGCCTGGCGCAAGGGCGTTCTTGAGTGGGTATAACGCGGAGATTTAGATCGACCTAGCTGATGAGGATTTCATCAGCCATTTGTTATTAACAGATCGGTGCCTCTCCCCTCAGACTACGGTGGAAGACGAACACCGGATGAGCATCTGTCGATAATCATCCAGTTAGGTTGGACGGGGACCTAGGGAGCAACGAGTGGTCGCATTTCTAAACGATCCATTTACTTGGACAGGCAGCCTGCTGCGCGGCTGGCTGGAAGGCCTGGGGCTGACGCCTGATCTTGTGACTTTTTTGCTGCAGGTGCTCGGGGCGCTCATTCTAGGCACGGCGCTGTTGATGTTAACCTTCATCCTGATCTGGGCTGAGCGAAAAATCGTCGCCCGAATCCAGGATCGACTGGGCCCAAACCGTGTAGGACCTTTTGGTGTGTTTCAAACTATCGCCGATCTCCTGAAGCTAGTCACAAAGGAACTCATAACACCCACTGGGGCAGATATCATTCCCTATAACCTGGCGCCGCTGCTAGCAGTGATGGCAGTTGTCGGTATCTGGGCTGTAATCCCGCTCGCGCCGACGCTCATCGGCGCGCATATCAACATCGGTGTCTTGTACATCGTCGCGGTTGGTGCGATCGGAACACTCGGGATTATGGTCGCAGGAATGTCCTCGAACAATAAATATGCCCTTTTGGGTGCCTTCCGCACGGTAGCGATGATGGTTTCATACGCAGTACCGATGATGATAGCCTTGCTCATCCCGGTTCTCTTGAGCGGCTCGATGGACATGGAGACCATCGTTGAAGCGCAGAGCCCGATTGCTTTCATTATTCTGGCGCCGATCGCAGCGCTGATATTCTTTATAAGCTCGCTTGCAGAAGTAGGCCGAGCGCCATTCGATCTGACCGAAGCGGAGTCCGAAATCGTTGCTGGTTTCCATATCGAATACTCAGGATTGAAATTCGGGATGTTCTTCGTGGGGGAATTCCTGCATGCTTTCACGATCTCAGCTCTGACCGCCACGCTCTTCCTCGGCGGGTGGAGAGGTCCCTGGGCAGAGCTGTACCCATTGCTTGGGCTGTTCTACTTTATTATTAAAACATCCATCGTATACTTTGTCGTCATCTGGATCCGTGGGTCATTCCCGCGTATTCGTATCGACCATACGAATAACCTCAATTGGAAATTGATTACACCTTTAGCGCTGGCGAGCTTGATTTTTACAGCCATTGCCGAGAAGGTGGCAACGGAGTATGGGATCAACCGGCTCGGAATTCACGTGGGCGCAAACGTTTTCTTATTTATGATCACCCTGGCGATGATTCGCCTTAATGCCCGCGCGGCACGTTCACGAGTCAAAGCAAACAGCGTGAATAAGACGGTCGCGGCCTCCAGCGGGTCGTCACCGGGAAGTTAGTTCGATGAGAGTGTGTGCATGCTGACACTGACTCAAATTGTGTTTCTCGTCGCTGCCGCTATTACGTTGCTCGCAGCCTTCATGGTGGTCACCAGCCGTTCCATGGTGCACGCCGCGCTGTGGTTGATCATGGCATTAGCTGGAGTTGCGGTGTTCTTCGTCCTGCTAAACGCAGGTTTCCTGGCGGTTGTGCAGGTCGCGGTTTATATCGACGCTATTGCGATCATGATCATCGTCGTAGTTATGCTCACTCGTCGCTCAATGGGGATTCAAGATCGACAGAAAAATAAAACCTGGTGGGTGGCTGTGATCGCTGCTCTTCTATTGTTTGGCAGTTTGGTTTTGATGTTCACACAAGCCCCGCTGCTGGGCGCTGAAGCACCTGCTCTCACAATGGGGTCGGAGGCGATGCTCGAGGAGCTTGGGCTGGCGCTGGTTGATGTGGACCGCTACATCGTTCCCTTCGAGGTTGCTTCGGTGCTTTTGCTGGCGGCGTTGGTTGGTTCGATCATTGTCGCCTGGCCCGGGC
>SOJU01000200.1 GCA_004376465.1 Anaerolineales bacterium
AACCCGGTCATGCGTATCCCAAACGCCGATCCGATATCTGTCATGCAGAAAGTATTTGAACAGATCGCGCTGGCCAAGGTTGCGACAGGTGCCTTTGAGGCTTTTGAGATGGGCTTTTTCATACCGGGTGACCGAATTGTGATGAAGAAGGAGTATCTCCTGGCAGAGGCCAAGAGCAGCGCGCTGGCCATGGTCGCGGAGGGCTATCGCCCACCGAACGTGGAGCGCGTTTACGCTGCGGGCAGGGATGTCCTAGCTGCACTGAAAGCCGCCGTGTGGGGGCTGAGAGAGGCAGGCTGGGCGACTGAGCACGATGCCGTGATCGCTGACAAGCTGGCGTGGGTTCTCTGCGGTGGGGATCTGACCGATCCAACGTGGGTTCCAGAGGAATACATCCTGGAATTGGAAAGAAAGGCGTTTGTTGAGTTATGCCATGAATCGAAGACGCTCGATCGATTGGCTCATATGATCGAGCACAACAAGCCGCTGAGAAATTAGCAGATGGGCATCAAGTATCGCAGTCGACATCTTGAATAGGGAGAGATGGTTGGGCAACAACGTAAATGCAATCGCTGCCCGATCATCACGCAACACCTCTCCCGTCATAAGCGATTGCCATACTCGAAGGAGTTGGAGCTATGGGTAGAGAAGCAGTCATTGTTTCAGGAGCAAGAACTGCAGTGGGCCGGTCGAAGCGCGGAACACTGGTAAATTACAGAGCGGAGGACATGGCCGCGGCGGTTGTCAGAGAAGCCTGGAAACGCGCTGGCGATTTGGACAAATCCATCGTGGATGATGTTGTGATCGGGTGCGCGTTTCCGGAGGGCAGCCAGGGTTTGAATGTGGCTCGGCCCATTGCCATGAACGCCGGATTTCCATCTTCAGTCCCGGCAATGACGGTCAACCGTTTTTGCTCATCGGGTCTGCAAACGATCGCCCAGTCCTGTGAACGTATCATTGCCGGCGGAGCCGACATCATCGTTGCCGGCGGCGTGGAAAGTATGAGTATGGTTCCCATGACCGGCTTCCGGATTAGCCCGCATCCTGGCTTGATGGATACCATACCTGAGGTCTACGTTAGCATGGGGCAGACCGCGGAAAACGTTGTGAAAAAATACGATGTAAGCCGTGAAGATATGGACGAGTTCTCCTTCCATAGCCACCGGAAGGCTGCTGAAGCGCAGGATGCTGGCAGATTCAAAGAAGAAATCGTCCCCCTTGAGGTCACGACAACGACACTTGACGGGACAAAGAAAGTGATCTTCGATCAGGACGAACTGATCCGGCGCGACACGACGGTTGAAGGACTTGCCAAGTTGAGACCGGTTTTCTCTCCGAAAGGGTCGGTCACGGCTGGAAGCTCCTCGCCGCTGTCAGATGGTGCGGCCGCGGTAGTTATTATGAGCGCCGAGAAAGCCGATGAACTGGGGTTAGAACCGTGGATGCGTTTCATTGGCTTCTCAGCAGCAGGCGTACCACCGGAGATCATGGGCATCGGCCCGATCAAGGCTGTCCCAAGAGTGTTGGAACGCTATGGGATGAAGCTTGAAGAATTCGACCTGATTGAGTTGAATGAAGCCTTCGCCTCGCAGAGTCTGGCGGTGATCCGCAAACTGGAATTTGACACAGAAATTCTCAATGTCAACGGTGGGGCGATCGCGCTTGGTCACCCCCTGGGCGCTACCGGAGCCAAGCTGACTGTACAGATCATGCACGAGGCGAAGCGCCGTAAGTCGAAGTATGTCATGGTAACCATGTGTATCGGAGGAGGGATGGGCGCAGCGGGTATTTTTGAGAATCTGCTGCAGTAGAAGTAAATTAACCTAGAACCTCAATCACTTAAGCTAAGGAGTTCATGATGGCATTAACTGTAAAAGATCTAATGGAACGCATGCCGGGGGCGCTTATCCCAGAGAAGGCTGAAGGGGTAGATGCCGTGATTCAATTCCACCTGGGCGAAGAAGGCGGCGACTGGATTTGCACAATCAAGGATTCGACTTGCACGGCTGAGCCGGGAGTTTATGAAGAACCCAACCTCTCATTGACGGCTGAAGCTGCGGATTACATCGATATGATCACCGGCAAATTAAACCCTATGACGGCTATTGCTACGAAGAAGGTCGTTCTAAAAGGGGATTTAAACCTGGCGATGAAGTATATGAATCTCTTCGCGCTCTAACTTCGTGCAT
>SOJU01000032.1 GCA_004376465.1 Anaerolineales bacterium
TCCTTGTTTGAGATCGAAAGCAAGTCCGGCCACACAGCATCGATTGGAAGCGTCGTTAAGTCTCTCTGGAAGTGAGGTAGAGTCTGTTCTGCGATCATGGGCAGGTCTCGCTCCCACTGTGCGACTCGTTCCTTGTATTCAGGATAAGTTTCATCATCTTCCCGGTTCCAAGAAGGCTTTGTACTGAGCAAAATGCCGTACCAGGTATTTGCGAACCAGTCAGCCCATTCTGCTTCTGTCTTACCAATCCCGGGATGAGTCACTGAGCGGCGTGCAAGCGCATAATTATCAGTCGTCTCTGCCCATGTCTTATGCCCCGCATATTCGTCGTAGTAGCCCTCTTTCAGCTCATACGGAGCCCCAACCGGCAAAGCAACCAGATTAGTCTGCAGCTCATCGTAGATCACATCGTTATAATTGAAATAGTCCCTGCGCTGGATCTGTCTTAAAACATCTTCCTCTATATATTCTCGCCTGCGCTTACCATACAATTGCCCTTCGGTCGGTGTGCGTGTCCAAGAGGCGGTTGAGTAGAGGCCATAGATCACGCCTTCATCAACAGAGTACCGTCGTTCCTGCCATCTTTCGCGGCGAGCTTGTTCCTCTCCTGGCAAATCAAAGATTTTTGCGCCGACTTCATCGGCTATCATGTCTCGCAGAAAATTGATTTCATGGCGCAGCTCACGAAGCGCTGCTTCTGCATCTGAGTATGCTTTGGGATAAATGCCAGTGAAGAAGCCGATGAGTCGATTAAAGTATTCTGTCGTCTCAGTGTAACGCTGTGCTTTGTCCCAAATCGGGTTGCCCTCACGTTCAAGAACAGCCTGTTCTGTAGCAAGTCCAATCTCAGCTCTCTCCTCAGGAGGAGCTTCCAGTATGACGTCCAATTGCATCGCCAGCATGTCCCGCTCAACAAGGTAATCTTTCCATGTAACTTGCGGTGTGAGATACTTTTCATCTTCTTCAATCCCCCAAAAGTGTAGCTTCCGCAAACTGGTGAGAATATCATACTGAACCCAGGGCGGGATTAAATCAATCACCGGAATAATTGATCTCATTGGGAACTGTTCTTTATCAACCATGCCTGTCCAGCGTAGCCCCTTTTCCCACCAGGGAGCAAAGTTAAAGCCAAGTTGCCTACCCCACCTATAAGCGATATTTATTGTCTGCTCTGTTGGACTCTGATCTGCCATTTCGTCGCGTGGATCGCCGTAGATGGTGTAATCCATCGGCAGCACAACCTTAGCAGAAAGCGCCTGTAGCGGATTGAACCAGAGATAATCCGATCCCGGGACAGGAATGTAGCCCTTGAGTCTGTTCAGTGGTCGACCTTCGCTGTCCACGGCCCCACGCTGGTAAATGTAACGCTCACTCATATTCTGATACTTCATCCAAAAAGCCAGTATCTCAGGGTGTGTGCTGACAGCTTCAATCCAGAAAGGAATGCTCCTGGTCGGGAATTTCCAGAATGGGAAGAACTTTTTAGCAACAGAGTCGATGTTGTACTCAGTTGCATAATCAATCATTGTCTTAAGTGTCTCGGGGAGAGCGCCCTCTACAACCTCGTCTGCATACTGACCACCGTGACGAGCCACATCTCGTATTTCCCCTTTAGCCTTGATCGCTGCTTTTGCCCAATCCACTATAAGCTGAGCGTCTTCCTCGGGCATCGCCTTGAACATATCATCAGCGCCACCCTCAATCAGCCATCGATACCAGTTATCGTAAGCATTCATGGCCGCATGCAGCTCAGCGACCGCGCTCTGTGCTGCTACCTGCTGAACTACCTTACCCTTCGGCCTCATCCAAATTGGAATAAAACCAACACCCATAAACATATCAGGCGTGTCACCAATGTTGTACTTGAGCTGCTGGGCAAGCGAATTGATCTCGTTGATTAAATCTTGAACTGGTTTATCTGCCCCTTTAACCAGATCGCCTCTTGTAATAGCTTGTACGATTCTGTCTCGATCCTTCTCGAGCATTCTAAGGAACGTCGCATGATCTCTTGCTTCTTCGCCAAACTGCGCGATCCACTGCCTAGAGATAGCAGACTGCTCAAAAGCTTGCTTATGAACTTCATCGACAAGAAACTCCTCTCCAGCTACGATCGACTCGTTGAACATGGTAACCTGTGGACCCGCCTCGGTGGCGACGACCATCGG
>SOJU01000145.1 GCA_004376465.1 Anaerolineales bacterium
TGGCGCTGAGCGTTCGTCTTGCGACGCGCAGCGGCGATCTGGTCCTGAAGGGTTTTCCCAGCGCGATTGAGGCTTTGATCGAGGGGTTATACAGCCTGGTTGAATCAACGGCTGGAAAATGGGCTCGGCGGATATTCCCCTGGATGGCGACAATCGTCCTGCTTGTGCTCGTGGTTAACTGGATGGAATTAATACCCGGGGTAGATAGCATCGGCACATTCCATGAGCCGCATCACGGCGCCCCAGCCTATGAAACTCAGGAGCTTTTCACCATAGGTGGGATGCCTGTCAGCACAATTACGAAAGAGGTGGATGTAGAGGAGCAAGGGGAGGGGGAGCATGGCTCGTCCGCAACCGAAGTTGTGGGCTTCACGCCATTTGTGCGGGTGACGGCGACCGACTTGAATTTCACCGTTGCACTTGCCTTGATCTCAGTTGTGATGACGCAGGTCATCGGTGTCCAAGCCTTAGGACCTGGTTACTTCTCAAAGTTCTTTGCTTTTAAGAATTTTGGTCGAATGTGGACGAAAGAGCGACTGGGACCTTTTGACGTCATGATGCCGTTCCTGGATATCTTCGTCGGTTTATTGGAATTGGTGGCGGAGTTTGCGAAGATTATCTCGTTTTCCTTCCGACTATTCGGAAATATCTTCGCTGGAGCGGTTCTGCTATTTGTTATCGGTTCGCTGGTTCCTGTATTGGTGCAATCTGTATTCTTGCTTCTGGAGTTTATGGTTGGCCTGATTCAGGCGCTCGTCTTCGGCATGCTCACGCTGGTCTTTATGTCAATGGCGACCCATTCACATGACGATTCTGGCGAAGAGCACGCCGAAGCGCATTAGTATGATTAGAGAGAAACATTTCGAAATCATCCGATACAGTGATTATCACGGAGGGTAAATTTGATATGGATGAAGCAGCTGCATTGGCAATCGCGCAAGGACTAAAATATTTAGGCGCAGGCCTGGCAATGGTAGGAACTCTGGGCGCGGGTCTTGGAATCGGCATCTTGGGCAGCGGGGCAGTACAGGGGATCGCCCGCAACCCGGACGCTGCCGGCGCAATCCAGATCAATATGATCCTGGCGATCGCGTTCGCCGAAGCGGTGGCGATTTATGCCCTCGTCGTGGCGATGCTGATCTTATTCGTCGGCGGGTAATCCGGTCGATCGAGAGGAGGAATTACTTTGGAAGGTCTAGGTATCAACCTCGGCTACCTCTTGGTCCAGGTTTTTAACTTCCTGATTATCTTTGTGATCCTGGCCGCCTGGATGTACAAACCGTTGCTCAATATGATGCAACAGCGTCGCGAAACAATTGCCAGGGGCCTTGAGGATGCGCGCATAGCATCTGAAGCTCGGGAGAATGCCGAGAAAGAGGCGGAAGAGATCCTTGCCAAGGCACAGCAAGAAGCAGGCAAGATCGTGCGCGAGGCGACGGAACGTGGGGAACAGGTTCGGGTGGAAATTAAAGAGGCTGCTGAAACTGAGATTGTGCAATTGCGCGAAGACGCAGCCGTTGATGCGCAGCAGGAAAAAGAGAAAATCCTGGGTGATCTACGCGGGCAGGTTGCCGCCCTATCCATCGCCGCCGCACAGAAAGTGATCGGTGAATCGCTGGACGAGAAACGTCAGCGTGCGCTCATCGATGACTTCTTCAGTGGGGTAAAAACCGGAAAAGTTGTCTTGCTTGAGGGTAAAAGCATCACCGGGACAAGCGCCGAAGTTACGAGCGCATTGCCCCTGACGAAGAAAGAACAGGAAACCGTCAGCAAGGATGTGCTTGGTAAACTCGGCGAAAGCGCAACGATTAGCTTTCACGTTGATCCAAACATCCTTGGGGGCTTGGTCATACGCATAGGAGATAAAATCCTCGACGGCTCCGTTGCTGGAAAACTCGAGAGCTTGAGCCGCAGCTTACAGTAGGTTCTGCAGTTCTCAAGTAGAGAGGAGTTGATCGTCCGGATTATTTCTTGACGAACAATTGCACATGCAACTCTCGAGGCTTATTGATAACCTAACGAATGCAGAACACGGCGGTCTGCCGGAAATGGATATTACGGCATTGACCGCCGATTCGCGCCAGGTGATCCCTGGCGCGCTTTTTGTCGCTGTGCGCGGGGAGAACTACGACGGTCACGACTATAT
>SOJU01000103.1 GCA_004376465.1 Anaerolineales bacterium
TGGGGAATTTTGCCCTTGAATCAAAAATCCCGAGACCTGTGCTAGCGTCTCGGGGGAGGGGCGTCACAGCCGATTTTACTGCTATAGGTCAGGGTCCCAACGATTAAAAACTTCCTCTGTATGTTTTTGTGAATATGTCCTTGAATCCTGTAGGAGCTGAAATCCCTTCGGATATGAAACCCGTACCCCTTCAAAGGCTCTTTTATCGCGGTGTCTGAAATTGGTAAATGCAGCTCAAATAGAAGATAGTTGATTCCCGAAGACATACAGGAACAAGTCCTTAGGGATGTAGTCCCTGTCAATCAGGTGACCAATATAATCAAGTCTCGCGAGGATAGCAGAAATTTCGCCCTGGACATACTCTGGGAATTCTTCCAGCTGATCCTTCCAAGCACTTTTGATCGTTTCCGTCCATTGTCGGAAATCTGGGGCGTCGATCTGTTCATACGCATACTTTAATCCTTCAATATGATGTGCAATTGATGCTTGGCGCAACCGCTTGATCTGTTTGTAAATAACGACAACTCCAACAAGTGCCACAAGTGCTGCGATCGCCGTTGAGATTGCTTCGACTGCAGCCCAAATCGTATTGGCATCTTTAAAGGTATCCATCCAAAGTTCACATATTGTCATTATCAGCTCCTGAATCAACCCGCCGATTACTTCAACAAATATATAGCCTCAACGCCAAGGGAAAAGCGCCGGGGCTTGATAGATAACTGGGTTTACCCACAAAGGCTGATTTAATTATTGCATATAGGGTGATTTTATTCAACTGATGAGACTATGGGCAAACTGGGGGGCTGCGCAATCTACTAAATATGTTGTAGGATAAAAATGGGTGGGATTGTTGGTGATGGCCCAAGCCCTGGTACCTCAACTCGAGGCCGTTTTTCGGATAAGTGATAATTTATTAAAAGAGGGGAAACTGATGATCGATCAACCTACCGCTCTAATATTAGGCGCTGGCGCGAGCATGGATTTTGCATACCCTTCGGGCAGTGAATTGACAGAGCAAGTGGTTCAAATCACGAACGACCCCAGATCAAATGCGTATCGATGTCTCCTCGAATTGGAATTCAATGAAACGCAGATATCAGAATTCGCCAATGCGCTGAGAATGTCTGGTCGCCTATCTGTTGATGCATTTCTGGAACATAGACCTGAATATATTGAGATCGGCAAGGTAGCAATGACGCTTGCGCTTGTAAGGCTTGAATATATTTATAACTTGTTTGGTTCCACGGATAACTGGTACGTATACCTATTTAATCGGATGGAAGCACCTTTCTCGGAATTTGCAAATAATAAGATAAGTTTCGTTACCTTCAATTACGATCGAACTCTGGAGGTTTACCTATTTACTGCATTAAAAAATGCATATGGGAAGTCAGATCAAGAAGTTGCTTCAGTTATCTCAAAGATTCCAATTATTCATGTTCACGGAAAGTTAGGAGGTCTTCCCTGGGAGACTCCAAATGGTCGGAAATACGAGAACACCGATGATCCGAAGTTAATTTCATCATCAGCGCAGGGAATTAAGATAATTTCGGAGTCATCTAAAATAGATGAGTCTTTCGGAGAAGCCAGAAAAGTTATAAACAATTGTGAGCGAATAATATTTCTTGGTTTTGGGTACCATCGCTCAAATCTTGACAGGCTAAACATCGATAAGTCTTCTGGGCATAGGTTTTATGGGAGTTGTTATGGCTTCACTAGGATCGAATGCTCCAAAATTGAGAGCTACTTCAGGCCAGCCAATATGAATTTTGGAAACACCGGATGGAAAGTGCGAAAATTTTTAAGGGAATATATATCACTTTAAATATCCGGATAACCTCACGGGCGGGAAACGACCGGCGATGCGGTACGATGGACCGAACCCCGGCGACTCAATTCGAAACCGTCGAGTAGAAAGCCACCTGTGGACTTGTAAGTATGGAGGTCGAAGATGGAAACCTTCAACGCTATATTCGTTACGCTCATCCCTAGCCTGCTCATCGCAATCGCAACATCACTTATTACCGTTCATCTATCGCTTCGAAAGTTCTATACAGAGCGTTGGTGGGAGAAGAAAGCCGAGGCGTACGAAGCGATCATTGAATCGCTCTACAATATGAAGACCTACTTAGAGACATACAGCGACGCGGTCGCGGAAGGCCGGGATTTTAATGAGTCTTCACTAATACAAATTAAGAAGGAGGCGATAGAGGGGAGGAATCAGGTATTAAGGGCGGCGACCATTGGCTCCTTTCTCATCTCCGACGAGGCAGCCACCTCATTGTTCTTGCTCCGCGATAAACTAAGAAAGGATATCCCCCAAACCTCTCTGATCAAAGACTTTGACGAGTATGCAATACTCGTAACGAAGCATCTCTATCAAGTGCTGGATATTGCCAAGAAGGATTTGAGGGTAGGCTGAAGCACCTTCGAACGCCCTTAGTTTCCGCCTAACCTCTCTCGTTGGAAGCGACCGAGAATGCGGTGCGATTTGCATTCGTAGGTGCGGTGTTTCCCTTACTGTAGCTCACTCCACGGTCACGCTCTTGGCGAGATTGCGAGGTTGGTCCACATCTGCACCACGCAGCACACCCGTGTGGTATGCCAGTAATTGAAGCGGGATGATCGTCGTCACTGGACTTAGGAGCCAGGGCGTCTCTGGTACCCATAGCATGTGATCCGCAATTTCCTGTAGCAGTTCATCTCCATCCGTCGCAACGGCGATAACGTTACCTCCCCGAGCTTTTGTCTGTTCGATCTGACTGAGCATTTTTTCATACCAGGGGTCTTTGGGTGCAATTGCGATGACTGGCATATCCTCATCGATCAATGCAATCGGTCCATGCTTCATCTCGCCCGCCGGATAGGCTTCGGCATGGATATAGGAAATCTCCTTGATCTTTAATGCCCCTTCGTAAGCAATGGGCATATTGATGCCGCGACCAAGATAGAGGCAATGTTCCGCTTCCTTAAGTTCCCAAGCCACCTTCTCAATATCGTCAGCGCGATCCAGGCATTGTCCGACGAGGTCAGGGATGCATCGCAGATCTCGTACGAGCTCCCTCCTGCGCGTCTCATCAAGCGTCCCGCGCATGTCCCCAAGCTGGATTGCCAGCATGTATAAATCGATCAAGGGAGCGGTGAAAGCCTTGGTCGAGGCAACACCGATCTCCGGACCGGTCTGCATGCTTATATAACCATCGGCTATGCGCATGGCTTGCGAGCCAATGGCGTTCACAATACTCCATAGCGTCGCCCCTCGATCACGCCCCTCCTTCATCGCCGCCAGCGTATCAGCCGTCTCTCCTGATTGGCTGATGGCAAGTACCACTGTATTCACATCCACCAGCGGATCCTGATAGCGAAACTCTGATGCTATCTCCACCTGCACAGGGATGCGGGCGATGCGCTCGATAAGATGCCGGCCGACCATCCCAGCATGCGCTGCTGTGCCACACGCTGTAATGATGATTTTGTCAATTCGCTGAACCAGTTCAGAGGTGAGATTGAGCTGATGTAGGTTAATCTGGCCTTCTTTGAAATCTACCCTGCCGGCGATCGTATCGGTGGTCGAGCGAACCTGCTCGAAGATCTCCTTCAGCATGAAGTGTTTGTACTCACCCTTCTCTGCTGAGACCGGATCCCAGGGCACATTCATGATCTCAAGGCTAACCTCATCGCCTTCTAACGTCATGGTTTTAAAACCGCTTGCGGTCACAACCGCCATCTGCTCGGCCTCAAGGAAAGCCATTATGCGTGTGTGCTCGAGAATCGCCGGGATATCTGAGGCGATGAACATTTCTCCTTCGCCGATTCCCAGAACCACCCCCCCAGCATTTCCCACTCTAGCGGCGACGATCTTGTCCGGCTCATCTATGGAAAGCAGAACGATCCCATGGGCTCCGTCAAGATTCGATATCGCCCTCCTCGCTGACTCGGTCAGATCATGCCCCATTGCCATGTAACGTTCAACCAACAGGACGATGATTTCCGTATCTGTGTCGGAGCTGAACGAAGCCCCTTCTGCGGTCAATTCATCGCGGAGAGCAAGGAAGTTTTCAACGATGCCGTTATGGACAATCACAACTCGTCCCGATTCACCCACATGAGGATGAGCATTCCGTGCGCTCGGTTCACCATGGGTCGCCCAGCGTGTATGCCCAATACCAATCTGACCATTAATCGGGTCGTTGAGC
Source organism: Anaerolineales bacterium (assembly GCA_004376465.1). Lineage (GTDB taxonomy): Bacteria > Chloroflexota > Anaerolineae > Anaerolineales > E44-bin32 > E44-bin32. Next base: position 4,197 of record SOJU01000103.1, read on the forward strand.
AGGAGTTCACCAAGGCGGTTCAATTTCCCTGCATCCCGCCGTATTTTTATCTCACCATCTTCAATTACAGCTATACCCGCCGAGTCATAGCCCCGATACTCTAATCGTTTCAATCCGTCATAGATGATCGGAGTCGCATCACGCGGGCCAACATAGCCTACGATGCCACACATACGAAGCCTCCAAATTGTGATTTATCAACCGATTCCCACTCCCTTCAGCGTTGCCGGGCTCGTTACCGAGCCAGTATTAACTGCCGGGTTATTTCTTCGTAAGGAAAGGTGTGGGCGTGTGGTACACCCAGAGGGCATCCGCTGATCTTTCGATTTTCCCGGTCCGGAGGTTGGGAGCCTCCTGATCCTTCGGTTAGCCCTACCCTGCGGCAGGGAACCCTCTTCCTCGTCTCCCCGAATAATCGGGGCCTCGCGCTACCCTTTCCACCTGTTATTTTTCTGACAACCACCTCTCAATCTAAAGTTGCTCTTCGCTCGAGATTATACACAGTTCACTGCAATTCTGGAATAGGACACTACCGTTGGCTCCCATATTTCATATCGATGCCCTGTATGTGTGGCCTGCACGGGAATTTGTAAAAATACATCTCAACAATTATGACTATACGAACTTGATGGTATGAGTAGTGGCCTTCGACAGGTCACTATAGACTCCCCGGTGGTCTTCTGGTAACAATTCAGCCAGGACAAACATCGCCTCATCGGTCATGAGCCGCAGCGTTTCACGACCAAGCCGTTCATCCCCTGTTCTGAATCTGAAAGCTCGTCCTACCTTCACAAATGCGCCCGTTCTAAGCCAGCGCAGAGGGTTGAACGTTGGAAAACCTTTCGAGCCGGTGACAGCAACAGGGATGATCGGTGCACCGCTCTTTACCCCAAGGTAGGCGACGCCTTCTTTACCTGGCTGGAGCGCTGGGCTGCGAGTCCCCTCAGGCGCCATAAGGATGCATTCCCCCGCTTCCAAAACTCTAAGCGCTTGGCGTATCGCTTGCCTATCGAACTCTTGCCTGCGGACCGAGATGACCCGCCACAGTTTTGCGAAGTATCCGAACACCGGGTAACGATATACTTCGATTTTCGCCATTGGAACCACATTTCTGGGCAGCGAGCCGAGGACCACGGCCGGATCGATCAAAGCGATATGGTTGATCATCACGATCGCCGGGCCCTCAGCGGGGAAGTTCTCTAAACCTTCTACGCCTTCGTACTTCGCTAATATGCCAAAGCCAATGTACTTAAGAATCCAGCGTAATTTCCACCTTATCTTCTCAAGTGATTGATGATCGTATTCTTCGTTTTGGGAAATTCGTTTTTCGCTTTGCGCCGAGATCATCATCAAGATCCCCTCGCATAAAGGCCGCGATAGGCGCGCGGAAGCAGATCCGCGATCGCAACCATTATTCTTTCCGTCTGATGGCGTAAAATCTCCTTCCGCTCCGCCGATCGCCATGGAATCTCTGGCAGTTCAATCATCTCACCGATTGACATAACAAGCTGCGTTCGCCGGAATTTTCGGATCTCGTCTGCCAGGATAGCCGTTCCGGCGATCCCCACTGGCAGAACGCTAGCCCCGGCTTTGGCGGCGATATAAGCGACCCCCGTGGAAGCCTGCTGCAAACCTGGTTTACGCGAACGTGTTCCTTCGGGAAAGATTAGAACCGGTCGCCCGGCCTTTAATCTCCCCACCATCGCGTTAATCGATTGGCGATCAAAACGACCTCGATGAACAGGGATCGTCCCATAAAGCCGCATGATCTGACTCTGAATCGGTTGCTCGAGAATTTCCACGGCGCCTGCCACCTCGATTGAATGTGGCCAAAAGGATGTAATTAACGGAGGTTCGAAAATCGAGACGTGGTTTACTGCAATGACGTAGGCCCCCTCTTCAGGTATGTTTTCAGTACCTGTAACCCTGACCCGGCTCAGCAGCCGGAATAAGTTGCGAAAGAACACTCGAGACACAGGTCGGAACACCCGAGAATACCAGGGGAGGGAAAAATCACTGCCGGTTTCAATCCCTTGCATATTAAGCTTCCCCTTGTTGACGTACATCTTCTGCGAGTGCGAGCGCCCTCTTAAAAACATCATCGATGGACAGCTTGGTCGAATCGAGTATTACCGCATCATCCGCAGGTCGCAGCGGTGCTAGCTTGCGAGTCGAATCGAGCCTGTCCCGCTCGCGCATCCCTTCGAGAATCACATCAACGTTCACAGAATTCCCGCGCCCCAGGCTTTCTTCATAGCGCCGGTTAGCTCTAGCTTCAACAGAAGCATCCAAGTAGATTTTTAAATCTGCCTCCGGCAGGACGACTGTCCCAATATCTCTGCCAACCATCACGACTGCACCACGCAAGCCTATCTCACGTTGGCGCCTGGTCATCGCCTCACGCACGCCCGGATACATAGACACCTGTGACACGTTCTCGTCCACCGCTGGACTGCGGATCTCCCAGGTTACATCCTCGCCATCCATGAGAACATCACACTGCCGACCGTCATCGGTGCGCGGTGGTTGAACATCAAGATCCAGCACATTTGCAATCGCGGTTACCGCAACTTCATCCTCCACCGGGGTGTCGGATTTCAAGGCTGCCAGAGTAACTGCCCGGTACATCACACCGGTATCAAAGAATAAATAACCCAGCGCAGAGGCGAGGTTCTTGGCCAAAGTCGATTTTCCAGAGGCGGCTGGTCCGTCTATGGCGATCATCCGTGCTTTCAAGCTTCAGACCTCCTCAACCACGCGACTAAGGATTCCCATTGCCATAACGACCTCGAGTTCATCAGCGGCGTATCTCGTTTTGAATATTAAAATAATTCCTCGAAACTAATACTTCTACATCATTTTCCGCAGCCGCGCCGTTATCTGCTGCAGAGAGCCATGATGTGGCAATTTGGTCATTTCTGTATTTAATCCAAAGGATTTTCATCAACACAACGATTAAGACAGAGCCTTCAGAATATCATCGGGAGAAAAAGAACCGCCATGTCCTGGATAAATCGTTTCCACACCCTGTTCCAATAGCATTCTCCAGCTATCTCTCAGCCCAGGCAGATCTTCGGCAAAGATTGGCAGGTCAGGACTCAATCGAAATGGAAAACTGTTATGCGTCATACACCCAACAAAAGCATCACCGGTCTCTAGTAAAACGCTTACCGATCCCGGCGTATGCCCAGGTGTGTGGATTACTTTTCCTGGGATACCGTAATCCACCAGGGAAAGCCCTTCATTCCTTAAAACAACATCAACCTTCCCTTTGGGGAAACGGAATAGGGGTGTCAACGGCCTAAAGAGGACACGCGCCACACGTCCCCAGGTCGTAACCGCTGAAGGCCAGACTATATCCCCACTTTCAAACATGTCCTTGTCGTATTCATGGAGGGCTATTCTCGCACCCGTTATTTTTTTTACGCTCATAGCTGATCCAACGTGATCGGCATGGCCATGAGTCAAGATAATGAGCTGTATTTCTTGTGGATTGATAGGGATAGTTTTAAGCCATTTTTCGATTGCTCGCCCACTCTTCGGGGGACCAGTGTCAATCATAATACATCCATCTGCTTTGATCACATAGCAGCGGTTAATCCCCAGACGCTTCGAATAAATATCAATAGGCATATTTATCTTCCCGTTTGTAAGCTAAGCCACACAACAACTGAATATAAAACATAGAATGGCAAAGGCTCAGCTGCTGCAGCCTTATTACTCGATATCTGTGAGCCCTACGTCGCCGAGAGTGGCGATGTCCATCCGCACCCAGAGGATCCAACGCTCGAGCTCCGTTGGCGCCGAGCGCAGCACAAACCACTGCAGCAAATTCGACGGTAGGCTACCTTCCCAGTCGCGCCGTTCCTTCAACGCCATCCCCTGACCCATATAGTCGGCAAGCAGGTTGGTCCCAGAATTTAACTCCAAAGCGAGAACCGCCGGAGAAGGCTCTGCCAAGGAGTTGAATTCACCCCCCGCCTGATTGTAACCACGCAGCGCCCACGCCAGCGCAGGGTTAACCTCAGATTGCACCTCTACGGCGATCTCATCGGTCCGACCCGCGTAGGCGAGTGAGGCATTGTCGAGTGTGTCCGTGAGCAGACGCATGCCATTCGTGGTGACCTCGGGACGCCAGAGTTCTCTGGCACTCGTTGCCAGGGGCGTGAAATTCAAGCGCCAGACTGCAGAGAGCGTGATTGCTGCCAGCACAAGTGTGGCCGCGATCCCCAGTGTGTCTGCCACAACGCCCCAAGACCAACCCAAGCCAAAGAATAGTAGCAGGCTAACAGCCATGATGATCAATGCGCTGAATACAAGCAGGATTAGGCCAGGGTCGCTCGGTGTGTACTCCAAGATAAAACCATTTGCGTAGCCGACAAGCGATATCCATGCAGATGCGGTTAGCACCAGGAGTACACCAGTGAGACCTACTAATTCGAGCCCGACGCCACGCTGCGAAATTCGTTCTATCAAAACCGAGATGGTATAGGCCACCAAAAGCGCTAGAGGAAGGACCACAAAGACGATTTCCGCTGCACTCCGCGCAGGATAAACCAGGCCGCTGAACAAGCTGCCCAACGCCCATAAACTGGCTGCCTGCCCGAGAGATTCTTTGCGCCGCCAGGCGAGAACAGCACCCACGATGCCCATTACTACAAACAAGGGTTCATAACTCACGAGCATCACAATATAGGCGATTGCCGACTGCGTACCCGGTTCCGTCCAACCATGCAGCCATTCCGTGAGGGAACCACCCAATCCGGCCAGCCCATTCCAATAGAAACCTACGCCTGAGGCGACAAGGAGCATTACAACAAGCGACACCCATACGCCAGATTTAATTGCAAATAAGCGTTTAAACTCTTCAAATGGTTTTCGGTCCCGGGATAGGAGAATGCGTGACAGGCCGAATGCAACCAACAGCCCGAACAAACCCTGCAGAACTATGGGACCTGACGCAAGCGCAAATCCTAGAGCACCAGCCGCGAGCAAGAGCCGAACCCGTCTACCATCCGACGATTCCGCCGACCAGGCGAGGAATACGAATAACACCAGGGCAGTTGCCGCTAGAGCTGATCCGTCGGCGGTTCTGGCGATTGTCCATCCAGATGTGGCGATGGCCAGCACCAGAACGGCTATCAGCGAATGCGCTGTGCCGATTCGTTTGCGCAGGATCAACGGGCTCAAAACCAACACGAGGCCGGCAAGAGCTGAGACAACACGCGCTGCCGCATCGGATAGTCCAAAAAGGTGGAAGATCATGGTGGTGAAAACATAGTAGCTCGCACTTACCGGCGCCGCCACGCCATCGACATCCCAGAAGGGGGAAGCATCCGGGGTCGTCGCTGCTGCTGTTAGCGCATGAACAGCCTCAGAATCGGTGAGTGGATTTCTACCCAAACCTGCAAGCCGCATCCATGCAACCAACACGATCAAGGTTGCGAGTATTAACGTGCTCAGCTTGATACTCCGATTGTTATTCACGAGGAGTCACCTGCTCTCCTGGCGTAAATCCTAACCCTGTCATTTTGGAAAACCAACTCCATGAATGCATCAAACTTTCCATCAAAGATCGGTTGGTAGGTCATTCGCTCAAGTTCTCCAACGTAGACATACTGCACATTATAGGTCTTCAGGATCTGTAGAGTTTGATCCCAATCCGGTGACTTAAACAGTGTCCTGACATCCTCTTCTCGCGTTCCGTGGTATTGGTATCCGCCGCGCCATTGGCTTTCATGGCCAGGCCAGCCGATAACGGTGGGGAATCCTGTATGCACAGATACCCTCGCAAAGTACGAATAGCTGCCGCCGACGGCCTCCGCAACAATCCCAACCTCCAGATTATCACTCATCCATTGGATCGCCTCTCGATCCGCTTCGGTTGCATAGACAGGGTGCATCGCTCCATTCAACGTTCGGTCATGGACCGGGTCTAGGCCGTTTGTTTTCGTCCAAACAGAAAGGACAGGATAGATGAGACCGGCAAGCAGCGGGAGAATTGTGAGTATCTGCACGGGGATCATCCTCGCGCTCCGTTTAGACCAGATCACATCCATCACGTATGCTGCGGCGAGTGCCCATAAGATCCAGGCTGCAAAGTAGAATTTGAAAATCGTATTCATGCGCAGCCCGAATTGATCTTTGAGGTAGAAAAACTCGGGTCCAAGTACCAAGAGCGCTCCAATGGTGATCATCATAAGGATGAAAGGGCCTGATTTTGGTTCGTCCTCAGCGTCCTTCCACACCCGCCTGATGAGCACAACAGCAGCAGCGATCATCGCCGCTAAGCCAATCGCTGTCCACGACTGCGTTAACCGCAGAGTGATTGTCGCTCGAGCTGCATCTCGCAGACTTTCCATCCCCATGCTGCTGAGGATTGCACCCATCCCGATGACGTTTGCGCCCACGAGGTAAATCATTGCTGCGAGAAGCCACGAGAGGATCAAGAGCACTAACGGGAGCCCCAGGCTTATTCCGAAAAGCCACTTCCCCTCCGCTCGCCTTCTTCCCTGCGTCACTCGCATGATTAGCCAGACGCTCAAAGGGATGAATAAGACGGCGAACATGATGAAGAAATGGATGAAACGGGTGGGATGCATCAAGTGCGGCAGGATACCGCCCGCCTGTGAAGAGAAGGATGGATACCAGGGAAGATAAAGCAGAATGGCTGCCACGATGATTGCGAGGCTCGTCGTGAACACCGATTTACCCCAATCTGTGAGTGGGAGCGTCCGGCTCCTCCAGATCATCACACAAAAGAGCAAGCTGAAATAAATTGGGAAATCCCAAGTATTCAAGAATGCCAGCGCCCCGAAGAGCCAAGCGCCGAACCAGAACTCGAGCTTACTAAGAGACGATGGCAGCAAACCACCTACAACCGCCCCGACAAGAAGCACACCCCCAATAATAAGCCCGCTGCTTATGACACCTTTAAGGACTGAAATGGCAGCCGCGGAGATCCCAAGGCCTGCCGCTCCCGCTTTCAACCCCAGGACGACCACGACGATCGCCGCGGCCAAACCCAGGATAATCAACACATTTTTCCGGAAGTTGCGAGTCCACTTCACCTCGCCCAGACGAAGAGGTGTCCGCTGTCCCTGAAGGAAGACCTGGAAAGCGAAGGCGATCACGATGAGCACAAAGGGCATCGCCAGAAGGTGTGGGTGATTATCTGCAAGCAGGAAAGTGAAAAACGGGAATTCATCGATCGACTGTAATCCGAGTGGAAGGCCATTGAGATCGAGATCCCTGATCACGCGCGATGAGCGCCACCACCACAAGTATCGTTGCGGCATCCAATTCGCGTCGATAAAGGGTGGCTTTTCCAGGTCCTGGAGTCCAATCCAGGCCCAGAAAGGCGAAGTAAGAAAACCGTCGGCAGTCGTCGTCCAGAAGACATATTTTGAATGAAGGACTTCGAGGAAGCCACCTAAATTACCGCTGATCAAGACGAAGAGCGGCGCAAGGAGCGGTGAAACTCGTTTAACACGGCCAGGCGTCCGTCGGGCGAGGAAATTATAGGCGAGAGAGTATGTGCCCAAAGCGACCAGCGCAAACCAGAGACTGTTCGCAAGGTTGAAGGCGACTCCAGAGGCAACGCCCGTGAGCCGGGTGAGCAAGGCCAGAAGTATGTAGCCGAAGTAATAATAGGAGATCGCATAGCCTGAGAGCCATGGATCGCTGGGCGGGAAGCTGTCTGACTGAAGAATCGCGTTTAAGAAGGCGAGCTCCATCGGCTTTTCGGTTCCCCAGATCTCCGGGTTATTCACCCGCACAAACGCCCAGGCTAAGAACGCGAGCAGGAAAAGTGTCTCCATGATAAGAACTGTGGAGCGGTGCTCTTTGAGCCAATCGAGTAAATCGCGCCAGGTGCTGCGCCCAACCCATACGCTCAGTCCCAGGAGCGCAAGAACCGCCATCACCGCCCCGCCAAGGCTCGGTTGGAATAGCCGCACCGTGGTTCCCATCCAGAAAAGATATCCGGCCACCAGTAATCCGAGAGCCCTGGCGAAACCATAGCCGCGGTCCTCGAGACGCCCGAAGATCCGCCAGGCTATTGGCAAGGCCAGAGCGCCCAGAAGCGTGCTGACCAACCACCAGATGAAGACGTCTTGAATCACCTTACAACCTCATAGATCACAGTATTCCCTACCTGGAAAACAGCCCTTAGCCTTCCTGCAGATTCCATTGCAGGGAACTTGTCCAAAGCGTGTGTAGGACAGCGCAGGCTCGAGTTTTCATCCTCGGGGCGTTCCAGTTCACATTCATCAGGCGAGATCGGAAACGAAGTCGGCATCCCTAGCGGCCAGCCTCGCAAATCACAGGAGATGCCCGGTATACTCGCCTCCGGCCAGCACGGATAGACCTCGGCATAGTAAGCGCGTTCGAGCCCACCGACGATGACATACTTAACATTATATTCATCAAGGAAGTCGTTTGCCTTCGCGATCGATCGCGTAAGATAAAAATTTGTTATCTGGAATAGCCGTTCATCCGTCTCAGTGTTTTCCGCGGCGACGCGCTGCTGGGTTTGATGCCAGCGCCATCCCAGGACGCCAGGAAGTCCAGTGTAGATTGAATAACGTGAACCCCATCGATACTCGGGAATATTCGCCTCCACGATAACAGGGGAACCCTCAACATTTTCCTGCAGCCAACGAATCGCTTGATAATCCTCTCCCAACGGGAGCTTCTCGCCCAACTCAAAGCGGTATGCGTAATCCATGTAGAGCATGCCGTCGAGAGTCCTCGGCGCCGTTACCGTCATACGGTCCCGGACTTTTGCAAGTGATCCTGTAAGGGGATACAAAGCGGCAGAGAACAAAAGTAGAACCGTTGCTGTCAACCAGATCCACCGCCAAACACGATTCCATTTGGGGAGAGATGCATACGTCCATGCGAGAGCTGCGGCTGCAGCCAGGCTGAAGAGCTCCCACACCTGGAGGTAGAATTTGAAGACCGTATTCATGCGCCCGATATCCCCCTTGAGCACCACGACCTCCACAACAAACGTGAGGACCAACCCGGTTCCCACGAAGAAAAGCACAATCTGCTTGCCTATCGACAAACCAGGTCGCAGCAGCAGTATCAGCGCCCAAACGCCGAGAGGGATGACGATCAGTGCAATCTGATATCCAACACCCGTAAGCCAGGCGGTACCCGCCACAATGATGAAAGCCGCAGATCCAATCCACATCGCAATCGGCCGCAGCCGGTTCAGTTCGGAGATCGGAGTTTGAGCCATCCACTCGCGAGTTTCCCATGCCATCCAGGCTGCAAAAAGGAAGAGAAAGACTCCATGCACCGTCAGGTAATCGATCAGGGGTGTCAGCGACCCCTTCCAGATCTCAGCGGACATATATCCCTGCCCGTACCACTGGTGGAATGGCTGATAGAGGAATTGGGAAAATGCTATAAGCAGGATGGAATAAAGCGCTGCTTCTGTGATCTGAGGTAGATTAAATTCTCGATCGCGCCACCACACAGCGAAAATGACGGCGAGCACTCCTAACACCCAATACACAGGGAAATCCCAGGTATTAACAAGTCGCAGCGCGCCAAGCGTTAAACCGCCGACAAACAAAGCCAAAGCGATGTCGATTTTCCCTCGACGGTGACGTTGGGTGACAGATAGAATCCACGAAAGACCCCAGGCAAGACTCAGGATGGTGAGGGACCGACTGATCATGTGAGCGTGTAGATCGGCGTATAGAAAAGTGAAGAAGGGAAATTCTGTGATCGGTCCTGGTTCACCCTCACCGGGGGTTATCATCCGGCTCGGGTTCCAATACCATTGGTCCATCGGGTAGGGAAGCGGAGACTTGTACGTCAGGTAATTTACAAATCCCTTGGCCGCTTGACCCGCTCCTACGAAGTACCTACCCTCTTCAACCCCTGCCGGAGTGCCAATCTGTTTAAACCCATCATAGAACATCCTGGCCGTGCCCAGATTTCCAAAGACCACAAGCAGGAGCGCGGCGATGAAGCCTGCCAATTTGGGATTCGCCCTAGCGCGAAGAGACACATTCCGAGAGAAGGGACGTACGAGATGGTAGCCCACGCTGTACGCGCACAATGCCAGAATCGAGAACAGCGTTGGGATAATGAGATTGTAGGCTGTCGCCGGGATAATACCCAGCAATTTCACCGGCATACCGACGAGCACGAAACCGTAGTAGTAGTAGTTGATATACCCGCCAGCGAACCAGGGGTCATAAGGGGGGAAGGTTGAACTTTTAATTACGGCGTTCAGATAGGAGAAGTCCATGGGCTTCTCCCCGCCTTTTGCCGGGTGCCATAAATCTGGGTTCCCGAATCGGATCGCGAGATCGATGAGAAAAAAACTAAGCGCAAATACCTCCACCCAGAGAATATCCCGCCATTGCGTTCGAAAGAATGTGGAAAGTTCCTCGCGGTCCCGCCAGGCAAAGGCAAAGGAAACACCCGCCAGCAGCAGCAGCACAATAAAGAGCGTCAAGCGGCTGACGGTAATCCCAAGACTCCCGAAGATCCAGGCCCCCCAGGAGAACAACAGCAGTCCGATCAACCGCGAGAGCGCGTAACCGCCATCATGAAACCTTCGGAAGACGACGCGCGTTATGGGATAAACCAGGAGGCCCAAAACCCCCAACGCTACCCACCAGACGATGGCGCTCAACAATCCCGAGCGGTTAACAATGCTCTCGGTGTTGAATATCTCTGACCAGGTGCCCTCGTCCTGCTGTCGCTGCCATTGATCCGTTGAGAGCAATAGGTCTTTCCCTGTAGTATTCCCGGCATCCTTCGGCAGCACGTGAACAACGCCGCTCACATCGACCTGGGAAAGAATGCTAAAAACTTTTTCAGCGCTGAAATCTGCATCCCGCTTAAAGATCAACCCCTTCGGGTGATCGTAAACTGTAAAAGCCTCTTCTGCGAACTGATCGTTGATCTTCAGCACCCCGACTGATGGGTGGCTTTCAAAAACCTCAACGAGTGAATACCCTAAGCGGCCGTCGTACAATCCCACCTCTGCAGTCGCACCACATGTGGGGACATCCATTCCATCAGGGCAGCCGAAAAGTTCGCGGTAATAGACAGAAGTAAGTGGGTAGCGTATTGGAACGCGGGGGATCGTTCCATACTGGCGATTGGAGGAGATCATAAGATAATCCCCCTGCTCCAAATATTCTACAATTCTCTCTAACTTATCGGGGATTCCATTGTCATCATCGTCCTGGTTATCATGCCAATAAAGTTCGAGATTTAGCACCTCATATCTGCCGCCAAGCCCTCGACCATCAACTCCCCACGGTAAACCGTCATCCCAGGTTGTCTCATGCACCAAGACAGTCGGGCGCATATGCAGGGCTGGTTCACCTGTATTTTCGAGAATCAGGAACAGGCGAGTATCTGGATCGATGCTAAAGGACCGATCGAGTTGGATTTCAACCCGGACCTCTTCACCCGCGCGCACAACGCCCTGATATTCCCCGCGAGCGTAAACATCCCCGGCATGAGGCTCATCTGCGAGCGTCACAGAAAGGGCCAGGACCCCGCCCTGACCATCGCCCGTCGAGACGTAGGGCAGTAAAACGCCGCTTATAACACCGGATACGTCTGTGGAGATTTCAGTTGTATAGGTATCCCCGGAGTTTAATTCAAAAGGTACGGGCACTGGTATTGTTTCGTAAAATGTCTCCCCATCTGCCTCACCAACCAGGTTTACGACAGCCGGAATATTCCTGTAAATCCAACGCGATGCAGATACCCGGGTGAGTGGCTCCGAGTAGATCGAGTGGAAGGCAAAGGCCCACAAAGCCGTCCCCAGGACGGCGACCAATCCAACCAACAGCACACCGACTCTGGCTACCTTTTGCCATTGGGCTTTGAGCTTCGGGACACTCTCCCATGCATGCCAGAGCACCCAGGCGGCCAGTAACGCCAGTGTCGGATAGATAGGCAATTGGTAGCGCATCGCCTTGGTGAAATTGATCGACTGCCAGATGAACATACCGGCCGTCCAGACCACCAGGATCAAATACCGCTCCCACCGTCCCCGAATCATCTCGATCAGGGCCCACCCCAAACCGATCCAGCCCAGGATCGCGAGTGGTATGCCCATTCCCCATAGAATCAAATTTTCCAGTGAGAAGAAGACCGGGGCGCGGTCAGCCCACTGAAGCGCATAAGGAGCATCGGTGTTCCCTGCCTGCTGGCTTCGGACTTCCGCCATATTCGCCAGCCATTTCGGGTTGAACTTCACATTAAGGAAACCCGGCCCTTCAAAAGCGTAGGGTTGGAAAACACGGAAGACCAGGAGTGATAGGAGCGCTGCCGCGAACAAGAAAAGGAGCGTGCGGGAGATAACAGCGGACCTTTGATCCGAGGGGGCATTCAGGATATTCGTGAGTCCAGCAAGCGCTACAGCAACCGCCAGAGGGGCTGCGCTGATCTTGGAGGCCACTGCCAGCCCCAGCATGACACCGAAGAGCAGATAGTCGCTGAGTTTCCCCTCGCCGATAACTCGAACGGAGAAATACAGGCCGGCGAGGATAAAAACATTGGCGAGCGGGTCGACGACAAAGAAATGAGCGTGTTGAATTAACAAAACCGAAAGAGTTGTAAACAACGCGGCCAGGATCCCCACCCGGCGATTAAAGAGTCGCTCCCCGATCAAGTAAATCAGAAGAATCGATACAAGATCTGAGATTCCTGAAACAGCCCTCCCTAGGAGGTGAACCTCGTCATAACCTGACATCCCGGTCCATTCGGCCAGATAGCGGACGAGGAAGATCGGGAACGTACCATAGACGAAGAAGCCATGCCCAGCGTTATGTGGATTGAGAGGGGATGTATCGGTGTCGAAATACTCCCCGATCGACTGTGGAAGTTGAATCGAGGTCTCAACCATCGTGAGAAAGCGTTCGTCCGGGTGAAGATGCGTACCTGAATCCCAATTCAAGCCGGTGAAGCGCAGGTACGCAGCTAGACCGAGAACCGCGACCAGGAGAATCCCAACCACGAGATCCGAACGAACCCTGGATCTCTCTTTTTCAGTTGCCTCGTGTTCTTGTTCTATGGGTGTTTCAACTTCAGTCATAATCACTCAGTTTACCGAATTGCATCTAGATAAGTGTCAGGGACGGAAGGCACTGACAGAATAATAAAATTCTTCCCCTCGATATTGTTTGGATACTCTGTAACCCGCGCAAAGGGGTACAGCTCCTTGAGCTTCTGTAGGGATTCTACGTCATCCGGATGGAGCAGGAAGAGCTGCGGCCGAGATTCGGAGGTTGTATTCGCAAGGTCCTCCGCGGAAATGGCGTAATCCCTGGTAGGTTGACCTGCGTTTATCCCGACAAGCCGTGTGTCAACCCAATGGGGGTAGGCAACAACATGCGCGGTGTCATAATCACCGATCGATTCAGCAAAATTCTGGATCACGGCGCCTGCTTGCGACGTATTCCATGCAGAACGGAGAAAAAGATCTTGATATTCTTTGAAAACCAGATGGAAATTCAATCGACTCGCGATAAACAAGAGCAACCCTGTGAATACAAGGCTGATAGCGACCGTCCGACGCCCTTTCCAATGGGTTTCGATCCAATCCGGAATTGCCGCAAACGCTAAACCAGCAAGGATGAAAACGGGCACAATTGCCCCCGCGGCCCGGTTGGTAGCAGGGTTCTCAGCTGGAAAGGCAAGCGATAGCGTCGAGGGAAGTTGGAGAATGGGGATTGAGACGAGGATGAATAAATCGATCCAGCGTCGGTAGCGCGCAAAGCGGGTCAGGGCGATAACTACTCCAAGAGAAAACAGAGCGCCAGTGACCCAATCCAGTGCTGGACGGTGCGGGATGGAGTTTACCCATACTTCACCATTATCCCAGTTGAACATCTTTAAGCCGTTCCAGGCGTTTGAGGCGAAAATCTGTATTGCGGGATCGGGTAATTCCCTCTCGGTGCTCCCATAGCGCGTGGCCATCCTGTAGATCACCTCATCCGGGCGATTAACGGCAATTCTCACCAGGGGCATGAGCACAATCAGAGCGACGAGACCTGTGACGATGAGCAACGTAATCAGTTCCCGGCGCTGCTCACGCGAATCTTTAAACAGGAGGTACAGGCCAACACCAACCGCGATGGCGATGGGGATCACTCGCGCCGGGCTGTACCCATGGAGCCCCATGCCGACGACTAACCCGCAAAGCAGGAAATCATTTCGATTGCGAGTGCGGATTCCCTTGGCCAGGTAATAAAAAGCTGGAGCGACGAATAATGGGTAAAGGGGAAACCGAAGCCCTACCCTGCTGATCACATTCGGCCAATAAGCGATCCCGGCCAGGACCATGGCCGCAAGACCAACTCGCTTGCCCCCGACCTCTTTACCAAGGAGATAAATGAAGGGTAAGGTCAGAACTCCCGCCAGGGCTGTGCCGATTTTCAAGGTGAGATGGGAAATCCCCGTGCCCAACCATTTGTACGTCGCTGCCGCCATGTAAAACTGCAGAGCCTCACGCCCGGTGTTCCTCGAGAAAAAGATCGAGTATTTTCCATTGAGCACATCGACGACATCCAGCAGTTTCTCGGCGTGATCGCTGACCATCTCCGGTGGAACCGTATCGAGGAGATAGAACCTGAAGTAGATTGAAAGGCCGAACCCCGCAAGAACCAGCAGCTCCCAGCCAGAGAACGATAGGCGCAGATTTGGGTCAGCCAGCCAACTCTTGAACCTTTTCCACCAGCTCACCAGGGGGAATTCTCCCTCCCAGAAAGCCAACAGGACGGTGATGACAGAAGCGATCCAGAAGACCACTGTCAGAAAATCGAAGAGGTTATTCCCTGAGGTGAGGAAAGTCAGCAGAGAAAGAATAAGTGCCGCAGCTAATAATGCGGGGCGATAGGAGACGGGATTGAATTTCTCGCTTGATGTGGGTGGTGGTTTAAAGTGAAAATCTTCTGCCCAGGTCCCCCAAGCGATAACAACAGCCGCCAGAATGTACAGTGCAATACTGATCCAGATCGAACCACCCCGGCGTTCCAGGCCAAATTGCGCTGTAAGCGCGAGCAGCAGCGCAACCGGCAATCGAAATTGAGATGCCGAAAAATGAAAGGTTGACAAGGTCGCCTCTCGCTGAGGCTCTTCTTCCGATGCCAACGGCAAGTCAACGATTGCACTCTCTTCAGGTCCTTCTGGAATGGGGAGTGGACGCCCACGAACCAGCGATTTGAGCCAATCGAGGACGCTCGGCTCCCCCAGATCTTGTGGGTTGGATTCAGGAATTGGGTTAGGTTCCGGCTCAGATGAGGTCATAGTTTGCGCACCAGATAGAAGCTATAGGTTCCGTCTTCGGTCGGCGACGTATCATAGTATCGTCGCACCAGACGATCCGTCAAACCAAGATTCCAACGGTAAGGGGCGATAATCCACTTGCCGAATAGCTTATGCGGGAGTAAGCAGGGTCCACCGAAGTAATGCCCCCACTCCAGAACATGCAAGGAGGATGGAGGAAAGTAGCGGAAGGTCTTCTCGATCGTGAAACCGGCTGCCAATAATCGCCGTTCCCAACCCCCTTCATCGTCGAGATTAATCGTTCGCGACATGCGCATGAACCAACTTTGATACGACTGCCCCAGAGCATGAAGACCCACTCCTGAGAGCTTCCGGGGGAGGCTCAGCTGTGTGCGATAGCCCGGGTTGGGCACCGTGAACACAAATGGCGCTCCCGATTTTAACACTCGACCCACGTCTTGCAGAACCGCGTCAAGATGCGGTATGTGTTCAAGCACCGAGTTGCTGAAAGCCGAAGCGATTGAATTGTCTGGGAGCGGCATGCGTGCCCCTTCTGCCTGCAAAAGGAGATCATACGCATGGCGTGACTGGGTTTCACGCATGATCGGAAGATCAGGGTCGACCCCGATCTCAATCGGGCGGTCAAACGCGATCGTCGCAAAATGCCCATCACCACAACCTACATCGAGAGTCGGTGACGGGAGATCCAGGCCTTCGTAGTAGCTGGCTTCAATACCTCGCAGAAGTGCCCGGAAGTACGGTAGATCACGCAGATGCAGCCAGAAATAATCTTTCGTCATTTATTGTTGAGCTTCACTCTTTCGAAATTAATTCAGTAAAGATGGTTTCATACTTTGCCGATACAACTTCGCTTGAGTATTGTGCCATGACGCTGGCACGGTCGCGCCTGTAATCCGCAGGATTCCTGAGGATTTGGAGAAGGGCAGCGGCCAGTTCATCTGCATCCCCAGGATGGAATGTTAGCCCCATACCCGTTGCCTTAGTAGGCTGCCGGACCCCAGGGAGATCGCTGGCCACAACCGGGGTTCCCGAGAGCATCGATTCCACCTGAACCATCCCGAAACTCTCCGTGCTGTTTAAGCTGGGGAGCACCGTAACATCGCACATGTTAAAGAAAGCCGCAAACTCGCTCTGCTGGAGAATTCCTAAGAAAGCCCAATGGTCACCAAGCGCCTCGATCTGTGGGAGAAGGCGGAGGCGGTATGCTTCCTCGCCCAATACATTTTCATGTTGACCGACATAAAGAACACGGGCATTCGGCATTTCTTTGAGAACGATCGGCATCGCCTGAGTGAGCACCTCGGCACCTTTCTCAGTCGCCAGGCGTGCAGCCATTCCAATTACAGGATGCCCGTGGACAATATTGAAACGCTCGCGCATGGATTGGATAACGAGGGGATCTGGTTCGGGCATTTCGATCGGAGGCGGAATAACCTCAACCTTATCGAGTCTCTTATTCAATATCGACGATTCTTCCGCATAATCACGCGAGTTAACAACAATCACATTCGCGGTTTTTGTCGAAATCGTATTCGCCAAATTTGAGACCCAGTTTGCAACCGCGTTCAAAGGTGAGGAAGGCAGCAGGAGATCGCAGTGGTAAGTCATCACTACAGGCACACCCAAGGCGCGTCCAAGAAGCGAAAGAGGAGCTGCTTCGAGCTGCGGGACGTGCAAGTGAAGGATGTCATGATTTGGGATCAAACGCGCAGCTCGATAGAGAAAAGTTGGCATGATCGGACCCTTGCTAACATTAAACAGAACGGGCACCCGCATGACATCCACACCATCCATTTTTTCAAGCGGTAGAAGAGATTGCTCGTATTGCGAAGTTAAGACCGTCACCTGGTGCCCGTGAGAAACAAGCATTCGCGCCAGGCGTTCCGTGTATACCGTCAGGCCGGAAAAATGAGGGCGATAGTAATAAAGTGTGTTTAGAATGCGCATATCAATCCGTTTGTTGATTCGAAGCAGTGGAGAGCCACTTGCGAATATCCCGGTACAACCCTGAGATCGTCTCTCCTTCATTCATTAAAGCTATGAAACCGAAGAGAGATCCTAAGGAATAAACCATTCCATGGATAGTTAGCGTGATGGCCAGGGCCTCCGCTGTTGGAACATCAAACACGGAGAGCGCCAATACTCCTGCTGCCTCAAACACGCCGAAATAGCCCGGCACGGAAGGGATGGCTCCACCAAGCAATGTTATCGTTAACATGAAGAACGCCCAGATCCATTCCGCATCAGGGATAAGGGCTCTCATGATCAACCAATACTCCACCCCGGCGAGAGTCCACGTGAGCACCATCCAACCAAGGCTCGTGAAAAACAAACGAGGATCTTGAAGCGCCTGCAAGCCTTGCCGCACGCGTTCCCAGGCGGGCATCCAACGCTTTTCGCCTCCGGGAAGCCGGCTGAAAACGCTTTCTATCCATTCCGGCTTACGTATAAGAAGCCAAAGAACGGCAATAATAATAACCAGAACAACGGCGATGGATAATCCTGTACGTGGTACGTTTGGAATGCCGGCAACATGAGGAAGCAGCGCGAAAAGCAAACCTAAGGCAATCGCGAGATCAAACAACCGTTCAACAAGGATTGAGGAAAGGACTGATAATATCGATCCTCCTGGATGCCGACCCAGTAGAACAGCCCGCCCCACCTCACCCAGGCGCCACGGGAGAACGTTATTGAGGAGATAGCCTTCGTTCAGCGCGGCAAGTACACGACCGAATCCATACTGATTATTCAGCATTGTTTTCCATGCCGCCGTACGCGCCAACATGGAAGCCAGGTAAACAACGACCGCGAGAAGTAAGAAGCGCACGTCCATACGCTTTAACGCGGCGAGAAGCGGTTCCCAGCCAGCCCAGCGTAGGACCAGGTACAGTGCTACAGCGCTGATGAGTATTCCAAGTAGGAGGCCAAGAAATCTGCGCGAGTTTCGTGACATTGCCATCAGGCGAGGATTATACACCGTTGACGATGCAGGCACCGTTTTTCGCACACACAAACCACGCTTGGGCCATTTCGTCCATCTTCGGTCATCCACCCCTTATGGATGATCGGAGAACGACCTTCTCGTTATGATTCTCTGGCAGAATACTATTCAAGATGGGAATACAGCCTCCAGCAAGTCGTTTGTGCTTCGTGCTTGAGCATCTTTTCGCAGCCATGCTAAGAACTCGATATTCCCCTTCGGGCCTCGCAAAGGCGAACAAATGAGCCCCTGAGGCGCCAGCGAGTGCTTGATGGCAAAATCCAAGACTTGCTGGGTTACCTCACGATGCACAGCGGGATCACGAACAACTCCACCCCTTCCAACGCGATCTGGCCCTGCTTCAAACTGCGGTTTGATTAAAGCGATCACATCTCCCCCTGGCTCCAACCAGCCAACGACGACCGGGAGCAGCTTCCGCAGCGAGATAAAGGAGACATCCATTGTTACAAGATGGACACGCTCAGGAAGTGCCTCAAAATAACGAGCGTTCGTCTTCTCAATCACGACAACACGGGCGTCGTTTCGTAATTTCCAATGGAGCAGCCCCTTCCCCACGTCGATCGCATACACACGCTCCGCCCCATGTTGCAGGAGACAATCGGTGAACCCTCCGGTGGAAGCGCCGACATCGGCACACAGTCGATCCTCCACGGTCACCGCAAATGCCTCCATGGCTGCTTGTAATTTCTCTCCTCCGCGTGAGACAAATCGTGGTCCGGAGGCGACCTCGATCAACATCCCCGGTTCTGCTGTTTGAGATGCTTTATGAATCAACTGTCCTTCTACTCGAACGAGCCCGGCCATGATCAATTTTTGTGCCACGGAACGGCTTTCGGCGAGACCGCGGTCCACGAGAAGAAGATCGATGCGTTTCTTGCTGGACATAATCCCGATTGTACTTCAATCCGCACGTTCAACCCATTTTCAGGACAGGCATATCATGATCTGGGCGACCTCTCTCTTGCCCCCCCTTGAGGTTCCTGCTATTATGCGGCCCATGCTCAAAAATCTACTGAAGGCCATGCGACCCAAGCAATGGATAAAGAACGGCCTTATCTTCACTGCACTTGTTTTCGATCAGCAATTATTTAATCTATCGTCATTCCTAAGAACCTTTGGAGGGTTCTTAATATTCTGTTTGGGAGCAAGCGCAGTCTATCTCGTCAATGACCTCGCTGACCTCGAACAAGACCGGCAGCACCCTGTGAAGCGAACGCGCCCGCTCGCCTCAGGAAAACTCTCAAAGAACGTCGCGACAATTGCGGCGGTTCTCTTCTCTATCACAGCCCTCGGCCTCGGATTCTGGCTCGAAATCAAGTTCGGTCTCATCCTTCTTACTTATATGGTTTTGAACTTATTGTATTCGTTCTACCTCAAACACATCCCTATCATCGATGTCCTTGTGATCGCCGCCGGCTTTGTCCTCCGTGTAGGGGCAGGAGTAGTGCTCATCACGGTTCAGCGTTTTTCCCCTTGGATGTATGTCTGCGTTACTTTAATCTCACTTTTCATGGGTTTGGGGAAGAGGCGCGCAGAGATGGTTCTTTTAGCGGACGATGCGAATTCTCATCGACGCGTGTTGGATGGCTACACCCTCTCGTTCATCGATCACCTGCTTTCGATTGTCTCCAGCACAACGATTCTCGCATACGCTCTCTATACGTTCACCGCAGAGAATCTCCAGGGTAATTACCTGATGATGTTGACGATCCCCTTTGTAATCTATGGGATCTTCCGCTATCTATTTCTTATCCACGTTAAAGCCGAAGGTGGCGCACCGGAAGAGCTACTTCTTTCCGATAAACCACTCATGGCTACGGTTGCACTCTGGGGTTTAACCGCCGTCGCCATCTTATACTTCTCCCTATGACCCTGGCCAGCGCTTCTGGCAAAGCTATACTCTTCGGGGAACATGCGGTCGTTTATGGTCAGCCCGCTATAGCCGTCCCTCTTTCACAGATCCGTACAACGGTTCAAGTTGAAAACCTCGATCCAGGAAGTACGGGCGTGCTCATCGACGCACCCGACATCAACCAGTCCTATTGGCTCCACGAAGCGGATGGGGAGAATCCATTAGCATCCGCGGTGCGCCTTGCGCTTGATGAACTTGGTGTGAAAGCCCCTGTAGATATTCATTTGACTATCCACTCCCAGCTCCCCATTGCCTCGGGGCTCGGATCAAGCGCGGCCGTCTCGGTCGCCGTTATCCGCGCTTTGAGCGCCCACCTCGTAATACCCCTCGAAGTTGAAACAATCTCCAAGATCGCTTACACAGTCGAGTGCATCCATCACGGCACACCCTCCGGGATCGACAACACCGTAGTCGCTTACGAAAATCCGGTCTACTTCGTCCGCGAACACAAACCAGAGCTCATACCTATCTCCACGCCGCTCAATTTGGTTATTGGGGACACAGGCATATCGATAAGTACCACCATACCGGTGAGCCTGCTGCGTGAGCGCTGGGAAAAAGACCCGGTGACTTACGAGGGATGGTTCAAAGAGATTGGTGAAATCGTAATAAAAGCCCGTACAATGCTAGAAAAGGGCACTATCGAGTCTTTGGGCGCTCTGATGGATCAAAACCAGATTCTGCTAGAAGATATGGGCCTTAGTTCTCTTGAGCTTCAACGTCTCATCAGAGCCGCCCGCGAGTCAGGCGCTTTAGGCGCCAAGCTTTCAGGCGCAGGCATGGGCGGTATTATGCTCGCACTTGTTGAGCCAGACACCGCGCAAATCGTTGAAACCGCTCTTAGAAAAGCCGGAGCAAAACAGGTTTTCATAACAGAGGTGGACAGATGATTTTCCTCAAGCTTGGCGGCTCATTGATTACAGAGAAATCACAGACCGAAACGGCCCGCCTGGAAGTAATCGATAGGTTGGCCACTGAAATCCAGGATGTTCTCAGGGAGAACCCAGAATTAACGATCCTTCTCGGACACGGTTCGGGGTCTTTTGGCCACCATGCTGCCGCGAAATTCGGCACCCATAACGGTGCATCGACAATTGAGGATTGGAAAGGGGTCGCCGCGGTCTGGAAAGCGGCTAATAAGCTGCACCGATTCGTAATGGACTCACTACTGGCGGCTGGTCTGCCGGTCATCTCCTTCCCTCCTTCTGCTTCTGCTCTCGCGCAGGACGGTGAGTTGATAAGCCTCGCAATCCAACCAATTCAACATGCGTTGTCAAAAGGCCTGATCCCCGTGACCCATGGCGATGTAGTGTTCGACGAAACTAGAGGCGCGGCGATCGCTTCGACTGAAGCCATCTTCTCCTATCTAACCGATACAATAAAGCCCAGCCGTATCTTGCTTACAGGCCTTACTCCCGGTGTATACGACCGGTCCGGGGAGATTCTACCCTCAATCACCCAGGCCGAATTTTCCGAACTCGTTTTCGCAGATGATAAGCCACTGGATGTTACCGGCGGTATGAGAACGAAAGTCAAGTACGCGCTGGCATTCTCAAAACAATTTCCGGGCACTGAAGTTCGCATCTTCTCTGGCGAGGTTCCCGGCCACTTACGAGAGGTACTCCTCGGCTCACCGAAGGGGACACTGATCACGTATTAACAACCTTATCCGTCATCAGATCAATCCGGCTCTTAAATTCAGGTGGGAAAACGCGTCCACTTCAGGGAAGGACGTAACTTGATGTCAATCACCGATTGCTCTAGACTCCGATCAATAACTATAAAAATATACAATCAATTAGGAGGTCGAGAATGAGTGATCGCAAAAAGGTCACGCTGCGAACATTGTCTAAAAAGGTTGAGGATGGCGTGCCAATCACAATGCTGACGTGCTACGACTACCCGACCGCCCACTTCCAGGAGCAGGCAGAAGTCGACATGATTCTAGTTGGGGATAGCCTGGGCATGACAATGCTGGGCTATGATTCAACGCTGCCGGTGACCATGAACGACATGATTCGGCATACGCAGGCAGTCCGGCGCGGTTCACTTAATGCCTGGTTGATCGGCGATATGCCCTATATGAGCTACCAACCGAGTGTGGAAACAGCCATACGCAGCGCTGGCAGGTTCATGGCAGAAGCCAGTTGCGATGCCATTAAACTTGAGGGAGGAGCCGAGATCGTCCCACAGATTAAGGGCATCCTGGCTGCAGGGATCCCAGTGATGGGACACCTGGGCTTGACTCCACAGAGCGTGAGTGCTTTGGGCGGTTTCCGTGTGCAGGGGAAAGGCGCTGTACAGGCGAAGAAAATCATGGACGACGCCAAAGCACTTGAGGAAGCAGGCGTCTTTGCCATCCTATTTGAGATGATACCCGATCGTCTGAGCACATTGATCACCGATCGCATGGAATCCTGCTTCAATATCAGCCTGGGCTCGGGTCCCGACGCTCACGGTCAGTTGCTTATTTACCACGATATGTTCGGTCTCTACCCGAAATTCAAGCCGCGGATGGCGAAAGTCTACGCGGATGCAGGGAAGGTCATCACCGATGG
>SOJU01000256.1 GCA_004376465.1 Anaerolineales bacterium
TTAACGGAACTGATTTGACGCCCACTTGCGGCTCACTTATCATACCGGCGCCAGTTGAAACCTATTCGAGGTGAAGTATGGAAGTTGGTTTGGTCAAGCAGATCGACATCGACGAAGAGATGCAGCAGTCCTATCTGGACTACGCCATGAGCGTAATCATCTCTCGCGCCCTGCCCGATGCACGCGATGGGTTCAAACCCGTCCACCGGCGCATCCTGCACGCTATGAACGCCATGGGGCTTCGGCCTGATTCCCCACATCGCAAGTCGGCGCGCATCGTCGGTGAGGTGCTCGGGAAATTCCACCCGCACGGGGACATGGCTGTCTACGAGGCGATGGCGCGCATGGCGCAATCCTTCTCCATGCGCTACCCACTGGTAGACGGGCAGGGCAACTTTGGTTCGGTCGATGGAGATCCACCCGCGGCCATGCGCTACACAGAAGCGCGGCTGACGCCTATTGCGACCGAGATCATGGCCGATCTCGGCAAAGATACCGTCGCCTTCGTCGACAACTTCGATGGATCCATGCGTGAGCCAACTGTGCTCCCTGCGATGGCGCCAAACATGCTCGTAAACGGCGCCACAGGCATCGCCGTGGGTATGTCCACATCGATTCCACCACACAACATGGGCGAGGTCTGCAACGCACTCATCTATATGCTCGAGAAATGGTCACACCTGGACGATGTCAGCATCAAAGATTTGATGAACTTCATCCCAGGGCCCGATTTTCCGACAGGTGGGATCATCGTGCGGAAATCCGACGATGTGGATCCACTGGCCTCCGCCTACGGCAGCGGACGCGGCAAGCTCACGCTGCAAGCCCGCGTCCACATCGAGGATATGGGCCGCGGTCGCTCACGTATCATCGTCACCGAGCTGCCCTATCAAGTCAATAAAGCCAATCTGATCGAGCGCATCGCCGATATCGCCCGCGGCGGCGGGCTCGAGGGTCTTGCTGACCTGCGCGACGAATCCGATCGTGACGGCATGCGCATCGTGCTCGAACTTACCAAGACCGGCGTCCCTGAGAAGATCCTCGCCGAGCTCCATCGGCGAACGCCATTGCAGACGACTTTCAGCGTGATCATGCTTGCGTTGGTAGATGGTGAACCGCGCATGTTGAGCCTGAAGCAAGCACTGCGAGTTTTCCTCGAACACCGGTTGGAAGTCGTCAAACGCCGGAGCGAGTACGACCTGGCTCGCGCCAAGGAGCGCGAACACATACTCACTGGCTTACGGATTGCTTTGAAAAATCTGGACGACGTCATCCAGATGATCCGGACATCCAGAGATCCCGACCAGGCGAGCCAGCGTCTTCAACAGCGCCTGAAACTTTCTGCTACCCAGGCGCAGGCGATCCTAAATATGCCGCTGCGCAGACTCTCCAACCTCGAACGCAAGAACATCGAGAAGGAGTACAAGGAAATCCTCGGCCAAATCAAAACCCTGGAGAGTCTCCTGCGTTCTCCGAAGAAAATGCGCAATTTAATCGCAGAGGAACTTGCTGAAATCAAGGTTAGTTTCAGCGACCGGCGGCGGACGATGATTGCCCAGACGGTGAAAGGGAAACGCACGGCGGTTCTTGCCGCGGCAGATATTACCCCCGACAAAGACACCTGGGTTGTGGTCACCCCGTCCGGGATGATTTATCGCACGCCAACTGCACGCCTGCCGAGTCTCTCCGGGCGCGGCGCCCCTGAGTTGGTCATCGGCGCCAACTCGCACGATCTACTCTATCTTTTCGACGCTCAAGGGCAGGCATCCGCCCTTCTTGTTCACACGCTGCCTGAGAGTGATGATTCCAGTGGCGCGAAGCAAATCTCTGGCGCTACAGCGTTCGATCCCGACTCCGCACTC
Source organism: Anaerolineales bacterium (assembly GCA_004376465.1). Taxonomy (GTDB): domain Bacteria; phylum Chloroflexota; class Anaerolineae; order Anaerolineales; family E44-bin32; genus E44-bin32. The sequence goes on from SOJU01000256.1 coordinate 1,863, forward strand.
ATCGGTGGTATTGCCATCCCGGCCGATAAGGTCGGTCAGGATGATGGCGGTGGTTTCCTGTTCCTCACGACACGCAACGGCATGGTGAAAAAAATCAGCCTCGCCGCCATGCCCGGCCCCTCAGCGAAAACTTTCGAAGCGATCCGGGTTGGTGCCGGCGATGAACTCGGATGGTCGGAATTGACTTCAGGGAATGACGACGTTCTGCTTGTGAGCTCTGCGCGGATGGCCATCCGTTTCTCTGAGAAAGAGGTCCGCCCGATGGGGCTCTCCGCTGCGGGCGTCCTCGGCATCCGGCTTGACGGCACCGATGTTCAGGTCGTGGGAATGGGGGTTGTTCGACCCGATCAGGAACTGTTCTTGATTACGGAGGAAGGCCAGGCCAAACGCAGCGCGCTCAAACAATTCCCGCGTCAGGGCCGTCACGGCAAGGGAGTGCTCACCTGGAAATCTGGTGAAGCCGCCAAAATCGTAGGGGCGGTGATCGGTGAGATTAAAGATCGCGCCGTCGTGCATTTCTCGCGCGGCGCTCCACGCTCTCTGCGCTTCGGCGATACACCCAGGCGGGCGCGGGCTTCATCCGGTAAAGTCATTTTCGAGCTAGAGGGGAAGAACCGAGTGCGGCGGATCTCACCATCCCTTCCTCGAACAACGATTGCACCGCAGCCTGTCAAGAAAGCGAAAACCCAAAAATCAAAATCGAAAAGGGCAGCTAAGGGGAAGACCTCAAAGAAAACTAATCCTTCGACGAAAGGCGGGACGGCAAAGCCTAGAAGCAGTAAGAAATCATGAGTCGATCGATTGTTGCTAACGTCGATGTATAAAGGGGAAATGGGTGCACTATGCCATCGGGCAGTCAATCAATCCGGGGAAACCTCAGAGGTAAAGCGACGCCGAGCCCCTACTCTGGGAGCGTGTAGATAATCTGGCTTTCTGCGCGCGCACAACCCTTGCAGGCCGGGACAACCTTAGACCCTTTTGTCAGCGTCCCTTCATAAGGGATACCCCCATATTCTGCGACCCACCCATCGAGCACAAACGCCAGCGTTCCTGCAGCGGGAATCCACTCCCCATTATAACGACGGGCAACATGAATGTGCGTTCCAGTCGAAATCCCGCCCTCGCAGGATGGGAAACCAAGAAGATCGCCCTTCTTCACCTTAACTCCTTCAGCGATTCTTCCTTCCGTAGCCACATGGAAAAAGAAAAATACCCAGCCCGTACGCTCGTCCCCATCCCCATCGAGATCGAGTATCACTGTCGCCTCCGCGCTGCGTGCAATCACACCATCAGCCGGCGCCGTGAACCACACCTTAGACTGCACACAACCGCTCTCCTCTGAAGGAGGAGCGAAATCGAGCGCGCCGAATGGCAAGCTCGTTCCCCAGGCTGGATGCGGTCCTCCGGTGAAATCCCATACGCTATTGGGAACAAAGGGCAGTCCCAGTTCAGGTTGCTGCAGGCTGGCAGGGATGAGATCGATTTCCATGGCAAAGGGTTCTCCCCACAACGCTAAATAGGTCTGGTAAAACCCTTCCGGGCTCACGGCCGCTTCGAACGCTTCTTTCCCGTATAAACCTGCGAAGAACTGGTACAGCGCGACTGTGCCGGCGTTCTGCCATGGGTCGGGCTGGACGATAAGCCCATCCGCCAGCTCGATCTCTTTTAAGGATCCAGATCGCCAGCCATAATATCCATCGTTAATGCGTTCCGCGGCCCAGAGCAATTGCCAGAACAAACCGCGGTAGCTGCGGTCTTGGACACCCATAGGGTATGTACGCTCATCAGCGTCCGGAAATGGCAGACTCAAAGCCTGGCTCTGGTGCTCAAGCAGTGCCAACAGCAGCCGGGGGTTAATCGAGTAATTTAAAGAGATGATTTCTACAACCTGCCAGGCTTCCCGCTGGCGTTTGTAGGCAAAAGTATCCAGGTCCGTGAGAAAACCAGTGCGCTTGAGAACCTCTGAGCGTATATCGAAACTCACCGCGGATGGACCGTTCACAACTTCGCTGTCGGGGAGAATATGGAACGTCGATCCTGTAAGCGGTGAGTAATAGGCCGGAACAAGCAGTGGGTATCCGCTGGGAAGCGTAGTTATCGCCTCGGGGAGATCTGGATTTTCTGCCCGGATTTCATCCTCGGTTGTATTGAAATGAGAGGCGATCGCTGGTAAAGTGTCTCCGCTCTGGACGAGGTACTCAAATATCTGGCCCGGCGAATGTGGTCCCCGCGTGGGCAAAGGTGTTGCACTGACCACCAGAACGGGTTCTTCAGGCGTCACGGTCGTACTGGCGGCGGTATTGGCTGGAAGGCATGCGCCCATGAGCATTCCTGCGCAGACCAGTAACGCCGTAATCAGGGAAAAATGCTTATTCATCGCGTGATCAGAGTTTCCTGGGAAGCGCAAGAGCACGCCAAGACCTCTTGTCCATCCTTTACAAGAGCGCCTTGATAGGGTTTGGAACCAGCTCGCGCGATCCATCCATCCATGTTAAAGGGGAGAGGACCATCCGCCAGAATCCACTCGCCGTTGTACATGCGGGCGATATGGATGTGCGTCCCCGTGGCGATTCCCCCCTCGCACGATGGGTGTCCGATCCGGTCACCTTCGTCGAGCAGGCTTCCGACGGGAACACGATCCTTATGATCAACATGCAGGTAGAGCAGTGCCCAGCCGCTGTGTGCACGCCCATCTCCATCGAGGTCGAGAACCACAGTTCCGTTATCAGATCGTACGACGATGCCCGGCGCAGCGGCGACCACCCATTCTTCCGACAGCACACATCCCGAGACACTTGAAGCCGGGGCGAAATCCAACGCCGCCCAGGCACTTTCTCGCTCCCAGGCCCCATGCGGTCCGCCCGTGTACGCCCAAATCTTGCCGAGTTCGAAGGGCAGGATGAGATCTGGCTGTTCAACCCCTGGTTCAAACAACGGATACTCATACGCCCAGGGGTCCCCGAATAGATCCTCATATACTCGCAAGAACCCTTCCTGGCTGATTGCTCCCTCCCAATCTTGCTGTGTATGGCCGATGGAGAAGAAATGCTGAAGAGCGACTGTGCCCGCATTCAGGTCAGGTGCCATTCGCAGCGAGCCCGTATTCCAGAAGCGGACCTCTGTGAGTGTCCCCGCCCGCCATCCGTAGTAGCCATTCCCGAGCTCGTTAGCCAACCATGTGAGTTGCCGATACAAACCGGGGATTTTCTCTTCTACATATCCCAATGGATAGTTGAAGGCATCACCATCTGGAACCGATGGATCCGTTACCCAGCCAGCGATATACTCGACCATCGCCAGAAGCAAACGGGGATTTATGGAGTTGTTGAGCGCCACTCGCTCAACAATTTCAGCACCTGATAGCCATTGTGTGCCAACGGTCTGGCGATATGAATGTAGATAGCCACCCTGAGCCGCCGCGAATTCTACAGCGTTAAAATCCGTTGCGTGAGGCGAGAAAACGAGTTCGCTATCGGGAATCAGTCGCTCATCAGGTCCAATATCGATCAGCCTACGGGGGATCAACAGCAACTGCCCGGGATCGATCGAGCCTTGATTGACGGGGAGAGGGTCCGGAGATTCAACCTCCACTGGTAAGACGCCAAAACGCACAGCTACGGAATGTATGCTATCGCCGGGTTGAGCTTCATAGAGCAGTAGCTCCGGTTCTTCCATACTCATGGTAGTCGGTGTAGCCGGGAAGGTTGGAGAGGCAAGCGGCTCCGGTCGTGCTGGTGTATCCGTGGCCAAAGGAATTGGCGTGAAGACAATTTCCGATGGCTCTGCTGATGGCGGCGCCGGGGATGTTGGAGAGGGCAGCCCTCCTGAGCCAATCCCCCCAGGCGGGGGAACATCTGCTCGCGAGCATGCAAGTGTTGCCAGAATCAGCGCGGCGAGAGGCAGCCAGAGACTCCACCGTCTGGCAGTCCGACTGGCTTCGAAATTACTCTCAGCGCGAAATTTGATTGAATTCATTGCGGCATGCACACGCTTCTAAGACGACAGAACCCTTACTAAGATAGCCATCATAAGGCCACTCTGCGCCGGACGAAACCCAGCCATCCATCTCAAACGGGATAGGACCATCAGCGGGAATCCACTCGCCATTATACTTCCGAGCGAGATGTAGATGCGTACCGGTTGTTACTCCGCCCTCACACGAAGCATGCCCGATTAGATCTCCGGCTTGCAGAACCGTACCGGCTTGCACCCGATGACGAGATTCTATATGCATATAAAGCAAAACCCACCCCGTCTGTTCATAACCATCCCCATCCAGGTCAAGTAATACCTCCCCATTCTCCGCACGCACAACAAGCGCATCGGCGGCGGCGACAACCCACTCATTGGATATGATGCAGCCGAACGCGTTCCCGGGCGGGGCGAAGTCAAGTGCCGCCCATCCTGCGTAATCCCCCCAAGCGCTGTGCGGTCCGCCAGTGAACGACCAGACGAATCCATCTTCAATCGGAAGCTGCAGGGTCGGCTGCTTCAAATCCGCGGGCTGCAAAGGCTCTACACGCCGTTCAAATGGATCGCCAAAGAGGTCGGCATAAGTGAGGGCAAACCCAGCTTCACCCACGATCTGCCTCCAGGCTTCCGCGGGGTAGAGTTGGGAGAAAAGCTGCTGTACACCTGCCGTGCCGGCATTGATCCCCAATCCAGGGTTGATCACATAACCGTCCGTCAGTATATATGGACCCGACCAATCCGCTCTCCAGCGATAAAACCCGAGGTTTAACTGATCGGCCGCCCATGATAGCTGCGGGAAGAGACCTTCCCAGCTGTAGGCAACATATCCCATCGGGTATAACCGACTCTGCGGCGATGGTTCATATTGGGTGAGCCACCCACCTTGATATTCCAGGAGACCTAACAACAGGAGCGGGTTCACCGAATAGCGCCGAGCGACCAAATGGATGATGCCTGCGCCGCTCATCTCCACACCCTCCACTTCCTCCACATAACCCCGCAAGTATCCATGCCAATGTTCCACCACGGAGTAGATATCCACATAAATATTCGCAGGGCCAAATACCAATTCGGAATCGGGGAGTATCTTATGGGACGATCCCGGCGGCTGCGGCTGCGGCGCGGGGATATACAACGCCTGCCAAACACTCAATATATCTGGGTTGAGAATAGCATTCGCCTGGACGATCCGGTTAGCGGACACACCAAACTGGATCGCTATCGAATTTAGCGAATCGCCGGGTTGGACGATGTAGTTCTCCGCTTCAGTCCGGAGCTGCGGAGGCTCACGAAACGGATCCGGTGTGGGGGTGCCGAGAACCGCTACTGGCAGGGATGGCAGGTTCTGATTCTCATCTGGACTCAACTGAGATGGCACGCTTTCATCTTGTGAAGCGGGTAGAATTTCCAGCCACGGTTCTATTAAGCGCGTCGAAGGTGTGGGGGTTGGAGAGAGAGTGCAGCCCGCAAGAACGATAACAAAAAGCAAGGCGGCATACTTCCGATCTTTCAGTGAAAATAACGCAAGGTTTGACATAAGGGCTGATGTTAAACAAAAAGGTAAAATCTATCCTCTTCCCAGGTTAGGAGTATTTTCGGCGCTGCCGTAATAAAACTCGCTTTATCCGGTTCAAGAATCATGCCAGCCCGGTTGTCAACCCTTATTCCAAGGTAAGGCATTTCTGCATCAAATGTACAGGCTCTTCTACATGCTGAATCCGACCGCGATCGTCGACGTATGACCATTGGCCAGGATCCTCTGTGAAGATCGAATAACCCAAACTT
>SOJU01000077.1 GCA_004376465.1 Anaerolineales bacterium
GGGATTTCTCGGTCGCCGCTTCACGGCTCACTCGAAATGACAATCGGTGGAGAAGAGCCATTCCCAAGCATGTCATTTCGAACCCCTGTAAGGGGTGCCTGTCCTGAGCTTGCCGAAGGGAGAAATCCCTGAGACGACTCGATACCGAGCAAAAGAACCAACTGAGCGCATCTGTTTATTTCCTGGGAACGAGATATCACGGATTATCATCGGGGTTGCTCAACCTGTCCTCTACAATTATTAAGATCTAGATCTTGGTTAACGGCAAGAACTGCGCGATAATCTCTCTGAGATTAGGAGGTTCCCTATGCGCCGTTTTTCCACCTTCATTGTCGGAGCCGTGTGTGGTGCTCTTATTGGATCCGTCACAGCCTTACTGCTTGCCCCTGAATCGGGAGAAAAGCTTCGACTGCAGATCAGCGAACGAACCGGAGCCTTCCGCGACGAGGTCCAGGGTGCTTATACGGCTCGTTTAACCCAATTAGAAGCAGAACTCGAGAAACTACGCGAGCCTAAGAAAGCGGTTTAGAGTTTCGTAAAAGCTCTGCATATCGTACTAGCAATACCGGACATAGCTTCTGCTATGCCCGGTTCTATTTTCTTTACTGGCTCGCTGAGCTTCCAATCCGAATGCGACTAGAGAATCAACCGAAACCCGGCGCCACTACAATCGCTATAGGGCCTTAGCGAATCCTCATAGGTCACTTTAATTCAACAATATATGCCGCCGGCTGCCAAGTATGGCGAGTCGTCGCCGTCACGATGAGAACCGCGTCCCGATTATCCTTATCGAATGTAACCTCAATTTCAACATGGTTATTTTCATCTAAGGTGAGTTCACGGATTTCTATCTCGCGCCCCTGCTCTACGAGCACAACACGGTAGGTCTGCGGTAGGCGATTGTATAGGCGCACAAAACCCGCTGCCAGCCAGCCGCCTTCATCCGTCTCAAAATCTTCAAAATAGTCAATCGCCTCGATCGAAAAATCGTCGAGAAGCAGTCCATCACCGTTCACTGCGGCATCCGTGATGTACTCAAATCGCAGGAGAACTTCCTGCCCGGCAAATTCAGAGAGATCAACCGTCTCCTGAATCCATCGAGGTTCATCCTCACCGCCACCACTATACCCAGTGTACGCCCAGCCAAAGGAGTTTCCCGAGAGATCCTCAGCCGTGCTGGATGGCGTCTCAAGGATCTGCCATGTATTCCCACCATCTAGGGAGACCTCGACGTAGAGATAATCCCACCCTTCCTCGATGTCATACCATACCCAGTAGCTGGCCTCTACCGGTCCTTCGACCTGGCGGAGATCAAATGCCCGCGTCAAGGTCATATCCGACGTATCACCCCGGTTTGACCAGAAGGTGAAGTCACCGGAATAAGCCTCCCCTGGAAGCACAGGCACAACGGAAGCACCATCAAACGAGAGGGAATAGGTGCCATCGCACTCAATCTGTATGTAATCGATCCCATACTGATTTACTTGCCGTTCCTGCGGCCCAGACGGGCAGGCAATTAAATGGTCGGTGAAACCCACTTGCGGTGCGACATAGGAATGGAAGGCATAACGGCCATCAGAGATAGAGGGATCCTCAACCAGCATCGCAATAGCCCAATCACGATGGACGTCATCCGCAGTGATCGGTGCGCCCGTTTGGTTGTCGACGATGCCCATGGCTTCTAGCGTTCGATCTATAGCATCAAGGCCGTTCTTCGCATTTGCCACCACCGCCTGTGTCGCCTCTGCGCCGAAGCGGTCGAGGAAATAGGTAACAAATAGGAAAGCTTGCCCGTAATGCGTCCCGCCGCTCGTCGGCCAGTAAGTGAGCGCGAGATCGGGCTCACTCGCGTAGGCGTAATCCCAACCGCCTACATCAAAACCGCTCAAGTGTGAGGCCAATTCAGAGAACCCTTCGTTCAACCAGGATTCTTCATTCCGATCTAAGTTCCAGTGGATCATGTGTTGAAACTCATGAGCCAGGACGCTGTAGGTGAATTCCTCCCACAGCTCCACATTGTCCGCACTCAAGTAGAACATCTCATGCCCATTGGAGTATTGGTGGGCGAGCGGGGAGAGTTCGTCGGCTGATGAATAATAACCCGCCACAGAGTACCCGAG
>SOJU01000015.1 GCA_004376465.1 Anaerolineales bacterium
GATTGGTGGCGGAAGTAAGTATTGTATAGATCGGCATAATGCCCACCTTCTGCCATCAAGGAGCTATGCGTTCCATCCCCGATGACCCTGCCGCGATCGAGGATGATAATTCGGTCAGCATTCTGCACGGTCCATAAGCGGTGGGCGATGACCACGGATGTACGCCCGCGCATCACTTGCTGCAGCGCGCTCTGGATCTGCGCTTCTGTAAAAGGATCGACACTGGCTGTGGCCTCATCGAGGATAAGGATCGCAGGATCCTTCAGCAGTACTCGCGCCAGTGCGACGAGCTGACGTTGACCCATCGATAGATTTGCGCCGCGCTCACCCGCGCTAGTCTCCAGCCCGTTAGGTAAATCGGCGAGCCATTCTCCTCCGCTAATATGCTCGGCAGCTTGGCGCACCTCTTCCTCCGTCGCCTCGCGCCGGCTGTAGCGGATGTTCTCTGCTACTGTGCCGGAAAAAAGGAAGGGGTCCTGCGGGACCAAGCCCAAATTTCGTCGATACATATCTAGGTCCAAGCGGCGGATATCACGACCGTCAATAAGCAGCTCACCCTCCTGGTATTCGTAGAAGCGGGAAATCAATTTGACGATGCTGCTCTTCCCTGCGCCCGAGTGACCGACAAGAGCGAGCGTCTTGCCGGGATGGATCATCAAAGAGAAGTCCGGAAGGACGATCTCTTTTTCCGAGTAGCTGAAGCGTAAATTCCTGAATTCGATGCGGCCCTCGAGCTCCTCGAGTGGCTCGTTTGCTATTTGCTCGACATCTGGTTGGGCATCGATCAAAGCGAACACCCGCTCGGCGGCGGATAGGCCATCTTGGAACTGGCTCCAGAAGGAGGCGATCCCCATCAGCGGGTACCAGAAGAAACCCACAGCCTGCATGAAGAGGTACCACTCGCCGGGTGAGATGGCGCCAGTTTGAACACGCAGCCCGGCGGCGAAGACCAGCATTGCCGTCGCCAGGCCATTCGCAACCCCCATGATGGGGAAAATGGTGTCTAAAGTCAGCCCGCGGCGCACGCCCACTTGATAGGCCTGGCGGTTATTACGTTCAAATGTCTCAAAGATCGCCTGTTCTTTGCGGAAGCTCTTAGCAACGATGATTCCGCTGATTGACTCCTGGATCTGGGCATTGATCTTCGCCGTTACCCGGCGGGCACGCTGGGTCACACGACGGGCAACTCGCCTGAAGCTTAAGGCAATGACGGCCGCGATGGGTGACATTCCCAGCAGAAGAAGGGTGAGCCCGACGTTAATGTTGAAAAGCCAGATGATCAGGATGATGATCATCAAGATTTGGCTGATCAAGTTGATGACCAATCCCACAACGTCTGAGAAATCTTGCGTATCAGAGGTTACCCGGCTTACGATCTTGCCTGTTGGGTGCTGGTCGAAGAAGGGCATATCATGGCGAATGGTGGCGTCCAGGGAATCAGCGCGAAGTTGGAGGACTACATCCCCAACCACTCTAGCCGAGAACCACTGGCGGATGAAATTGGTGACCCATGCGGCCGCACCGAACAGCAGGAGTAGGCCCGCGGCGAAAGCCATACGGTAGACGGTAGGTGTTTCGGCGATCTGATCAATCGCTTTGGCGATAACGATCGGTCTGCCGCTGCCGGCCACTGAGTTCAGCGTGAGCATGAGGGCGACCACCGCCATCTTTCGGCCGTATGGGCGGAAATAGGAAACGATCCGCCGCAGCAGGTCACGATCGCTGTACTCGCGGTCGTAAGATTCGGTGTCCAGTCCGTCGAGAATGAACCCCATACCTCGTTACTCTCCTGCCTTGGGGGTTGTGTCCGTTGGTGAGCCGGCGGATGAGCCATCATCAGCGGATGACCGAACGCGAGCGAAGATGCGCTGGTAATCCGCAGAGCGCACCAATAGCTCTGTGTGCGTCCCTTGATCGATGATCTCTCCTCCACGGAGCACGAGTATTCGATCGGCCCAGCGGATCTGGCTGAGTCGATGTGTGATGAGAAAAGTTGTCCTCTTCTCGCTGATCCTGCGCATAGCGCGCTGGATCTGATCCTCTGTTTCACTGTCGATTGCGCTGGTGCTATCGTCCAGGATAAGGATGCGCGGATCAGTGAGGAAGGCGCGGGCGATGGCGATGCGCTGCCGCTGACCGCCGGAGAGGGTCACGCCGCGCTCTCCAATTTCGGTATCGTAGCCGTCTGTGAAGCTGCGAATGAACTCGTCTGCCTGGGCTTCGTGGGCGGCCGTCTCGATCATTTCTTTGGTGGCGTCATCGCGACCGAAGGAGATGTTGTCGGAGAGAGTAGTTGAGAAAAGGAAGACATCCTGTTCAATGGTGGAAATCTGGGAGCGTAACGATTCCATGCTCCACTCCCGTACATCGATCCCGTCGACAAGAACTGCCCCCTCAACCACATCATAGATGCGGTTGATCAGGTGTGTAAGGGTGGTCTTGCCAGAGCCGGTCTGGCCGACAATGGCGATCGTCTCGCCGGGTTTAGCTGTGAAGGAGATATCCTTTAGCACCAGCTTCCCGTTGTAACCGAAGCTGACATTTTCAAATGAAACCTCACCACGGATTGGTTGGGCGACGCCGCGAACATTCTCGTCCAATTCGGTTTCAGTGTTTATTATTTTGAGAATGCGGCGTGCGCCGGCGATCCCAAGCTGCACCAGGTCGAACGAGAAAAGGGAGATGAAGGTCGGGAAGCGAAGCCCGCCCATGAGTCCTACGAAGGCGACGACCTCGCCAAGGGAGATGCGACCCGCATGCCAGATGGTAAGCGCATGGAAGAAGCCAATTGCCCAAAATACGGCGAAGGCTAACATAGGCCAATATCGTGCCTGGATTTCACCGCGCTGGACAAAAAGATCTCGAAATCGGCGGGCGTTATGGGTGAATTTGTCCCATTCGTAGTGTTCTTGGACGTTCGCCTTGACAACCTCGATTCCGGCTATCGCCTCGGCTAAGCCGGCGTTCATCGTTCCGAACTGGTCGCGAATGTCGCGGCTGACCGGGCTGAGACGGCGATTGTAATCGAGCAGTGTTAGGACAAGTGCGACAGTGAACATGAGCGGAACGATTAACAGCTCCACATGTATCAGCCCAATCAATATGATGGGGATAACCAAATTCATGATTGAGTCTGTGATCAACATCATGCCGGGGCTGAACATCAGGTTTAGTGAGCGAACATCATTCGTAGCCCGGGACATGATGTCGCCGACACGTTGGCGGCCGTGGAAAGTTTGGCTCTTTCCCAGCAGGCTGACGTAGAGTTCGTGCCGGGTGTCGCGTTCGATGGCTTGCGCCATGAACTCCGCGGCGTAGTTCCGAATTAAACCAGTGAAACCCTGGGAAAGGGCTGCGGCCAAGACGGCGAGCGCAGCAACCGTTAAGTCCGCTCGCGTCCAGTCGACCGAGGTGATCAGATCGAATGTGCGCCCTATGAAAATCTGGACATAGCCGAAAGCGAGGTTATTCCCCGCCGCGGCGAGAACCAGGCCGAGCGGGAGGATTGGGTAGCGCAGCGCGTGGGAAATGATCCAGCGCACCGGTCCGGTTCGGTTGTAGGAATATTCGTCTTCGAGGGAGAATTCAGTTTTTGAAATTTTCTCTTGTGATCCCATAACTAGGCTGAGATTATACAACCCTCCTCCAGTGAAAAGAAATGAGCTATGAGAGTAGTGGAGTGCGCAGGTTGCACCTACGGCCGGACCCAAAACATCCAACCTCAATTAAATGAGGGGGTTTTCAGATAGCCCCGGGATCGCTCTCGATCCAGGAGAGAGAGAATTTGGTCAGGGAAGATAACCGCAAAGCTGGCAGTATGGTTTTTGGTATTAAGACACGCGGGGTCCTCGATCAAGAGTTGAGCGCACCTAGCCCTCCCGTTTCATTGCGATATGCCTGTTGTGTGCCTTAGAATGCAACCATTGGTGGTTAGATCAAATGGTTGCTCAAAGGTATAAACTCAAACTATTGTTACTCATCCTCGTGGGTATTCTCCTTTCCGGGTGCAGCTCTGCATCGCTGACATCTCTTTTCGCAACAGCAACGCCGACTCCGACGATCACGCTTACACAAACGCATACCCCGACGGCGACTCTAACGCCCACGTCAACGGATACTCCGACGAGTACGCCCACACCGACCGTGACATCAACTCCGACGATCACACCCACACCGACGATTAGCCCGACGGCGACCTTCGATTTCCCCGACGCTACCGTACTGCAGCAGTCACATTGCCGTTATGGCCCTGGCGTTGCCTATCTGCATGCTGGCGATCTCTATACCGGCTATCACGCGCTGGTCTGGAATCGCAACTACGATGGATCATGGCTTTTCATCAAGCCCGACATACAGGAGTGGCCTTGCTGGATTTCTGCATCCTTGGTCAGTGTGGAAGGCGATATCTTCAGCGTAGTGGTGATGCACCGCCGGTTACCCTGGTCTGTGCTTTACGGACCGCCCGATAAGGTTTGGGCTGAACGCAACGGCGATAAGGTAACCGTCTCTTGGACGGCAGTTTACATGACCGAGGACGATGATCGTGGTTACATGATCGAGGCGCGTATATGCCAGAACGGTTTTCTCTTCGACGTTGCAGTGCATACGGATACACCATCCTATACTTTCACCGACGAGCAGACGTGCGATGGTAAATCGGCCGGATCTTTATTTGTGGTAGAGAAACACGGTTACACCGACCCTGTGAGTATCCCCTGGCCGTAATATTTGTTGGCCAATCGACATCGACCACTAAATCGAATTGCCTATTTGGCAATGACGAATGCGGGAATTTGGATTTCTAATGGCCTGTTTTTTTGTAGGGGGACTGGGGGGAAGAAAAACCGAGCACGCCGCAGGCTGAGTTGAAACCAGGTCAGCGTTAACTACACCGAGAATCGATAGGCCCCGCGAAGCAATCTCCTCGTTAGTTGTGCAGGGATTGCCACGTCGCCCTGACGGGCTTCTCACAATGACAGATCCGGGATGCGTTCTGCGCTACTTAAATGTCATTTCGAGCGAGCCGTTCGATCCTTCGACTTCGCTCCGTGCTCCATTTGGGGGTTCGAAACGACGTCAGGAAGAATCAGCCACCTTGCTTTCGTAGATAACCCTCATGTCGGGTAGCTCAACAGTAAAATAATGCACCCAGATATAGACGTGGCCAAAGAGCGCTGCTAACAGCGCTGCTTTTGATGCCAGTAGAAGGCCAGGAAGCCAGAGAATGAGGAGACCGAAGATATACATCGAGTTATTCACGTACTTGAAGATACCCTTTCGTACGAGTGGTTTTTCACGGTAGCCGGGGTCGAAATGATCGATCCCCAAAGCCCGCTTCAGGCCAAAATACTTCACCAAACTGTAGAACAAATAGAGGATCGGAACGAGCAGCACTAGGGCAATACTATTCAGGACTCTCGGGTCTGTCTGTAAACTCCCCTGATTCGAGATGGCAAGAAAGGTAATAGAGATTGGGCGCGCGATGAGAAGGAGCATAAAAACAACCGAGTAATAGATGAACCCACGGTCACCGAAGGTGCGTGTAATCGTCGAATAAAGGAATTCTGCACGCCAGGTTATCCAAACGAAGACTTGGTGAGCGATAGGTATGGCGATCGCCAACCAAAACCAGAAGGCTGTATCCAACCCGTATAGGCTGCCAGACAGGACGTCTTCAGCTCTGCTTGCCCAGTAGACTGCGAATACCAGCACGATAAGTGAGATGAGATGTTCCAATTGCCGGTCAAAGAATTTCATAGCTGCCTCTCAACAATAGAGTCAGTGTCAATGACACTCGTACCGATCCAGCCAAAGCGATGGTGCTCTAAAGGTTCTCCCCCGCTGTCTTCTTGACCAGTGCATGGTTTTTTCTAAGTCGGAAGAGAAGGAAAAGTGTGACTACCAGCGCAGCACTCAGAATGAGCGTGGTCATATAGACAGAAAAGAGGGTCCAGGTGCGTCCGATTTCTCCTGGAAGGAGATCGCTGATAATACCGCCAGCAGGGAGCATGAAGAATAGGGTCGTGATCGCCACTAAGACGAGCAGGATATTTCGGCTCCGCGCTGTGAGGCTCCAGATTTGCGGTGATCGATACAATTGGAAACCGATCGAGATGAAGAGGATGTAGAGTACAACGTCATATGCACGGTGATACGCTACTAGAAGCGCCCATAACGAGAGCACGGCAAGAAGGTGTTGGCGGTGTGTTGGGGAAAGTTGCTTGTTGACAATCTGCTCTTTGTTTCGTTTGTACCAAAGCAGGAGGGGTATGGAGACAACCAGGGTGAGAAGAATCGCTATAGGTAATTCCCACGGTTTTGATGGAAAGAGGGAGGCAAGGTGGATCCCTTCCAGTTGCGAGTGATGAACGAGCATGAAGATATACCCGCGGGCGATTTCGACGATCCCGGTTCCGCTCATTATTGATAAACCCAATAGCCCCAGGGTTTGAACAGCGAGAGCTGTAAACGTGGTCCTGTAGTTTCGCTCAAAGAGGAGTAGGTAAAGGAAGAAGCCGATAGATAGGGAGTATTTTGAGAGCGCGATGCCGAGAAGGATGCCGGCTGTGTAAGGGCGGCTCTTTGAAAAATGGATCGAGCCGAGTGCGAGGAGAAGCACAAGAAAGGTTACTTGCCCGCTGCTGCCGGCATAGCGAGTGGAGGTTAGCCCGACGAAAACCAGAACGAAGACCGCTGTTATCCATCTACCCCATCGCTCTTCGGGAGCGAAGATACGTAAGATAAGCGGTGGGATCATGAATATAAAGAGCATATTGAATCCCAACCACACCAGTTTAGCGAGGGGCCAGGATAGAAAGGAAAAAAACGAGAGAATTGCAATTAAGGGGAATGTGAGCGCTGGTGCTGGAACCCAACCTGGAACCACCACATCGCGAAGATCCGTAACCGTTTTATCTAGATAATGTATCGGCAGTGATGGCTTCTGGTCTGTGAGAAAGGCGGCGTATGGGTCTTGGGCTTCGCGCACGAAGTGGCCGGCGTACCAATAGACGTAGAGGTCATTCGCGCCTGCGGGGGAGAAGGTGAATTGAATGATGCGCAGAAGGCTGGCGATTGACCAGAGCCCCAAGGTTAGGATGAGTAGAGTTTGAAATCCGTTCTTTTTCATGGACGATGACGATAACATATGTAGAGTTAATACTTTCTGCCCATAAACCTTGATGATTGAGGGAGTATACAACAAGCGCCTCTGGAAGGTATCCAAACGTCTCATGGGCGTCAGGAATTTCTAATGTACCAATTCTCTCACTAAACTGATGAATCGGTGTAAACTTATGCGAATTCCTAATCAAGGATAGATCTGGATATGGCAGAGACGACACCCATAGAGTCACCAGACTCCGGCGAAGTCACGCTCAGTCGTGAACTCAGCTTATTTACCGTAACGATGATCGGGATCGGCGGGATGATCGGCGCGGGGATATTTGTCCTCACCGGCATCGCTGCGGGGATCGCTGGTCCGGCTTTGATTTTGGCATTTTTACTCAACGGGTTGGTTACCTCCCTCACGGCAATGGCCTACGCGGAACTGGGCTCAGCTCTTCCAGGGGCGGGGGGCGGGTACCAGTGGATCAAGGAAGCCCTCGGCGG
>SOJU01000249.1 GCA_004376465.1 Anaerolineales bacterium
TCTTGAAGAGAATCGGGGTCTCCACTTCCCAGAAATCGCGTTCGCTGAGGAAATCGCGAATGTACTTGACCACCTTATGGCGAAGCTCCAGGTTACCCTTCATACGCTCGCGCCTGAGGTCTAGATATCGATACTTCAGACGGACCATTTCGTCGACTTCCGTCTCTTCATTAATCGCAAACGGAGGTGTTTTCGCAGGGTTTAAGACGACAATCTTCTGGGTTTCCACTTCAATCTCCCCAGAAGGCAGATCAGGGTTCACCATTCCCTCCGGTCGGCTTCGGACAACCCCCTCGATCTGCAGCACCCATTCATTGCGAATCTCGACCGCAGCTTCATGCGCATCAGGAGAGATCTCCGGATTAGCGACGATCTGTGCAATCCCTGAGCGGTCGCGCAGGTCGATGAACGTCACCCCACCGTGATCCCGACGTCGGTTCACCCACCCGGCAAGTGTCACCTGTTGGCCTATATGATCTGATCTCAGCTCGCCACAATTATGTGTCTTAAGCATCGTGCCTCCCTACTGAAAAAAAATACACCGCCCGGTTTCAGTGACATCGGGCGGCGGCAGGTTCATTCTACAATCCGTTCACTTCATCCATGAACCCCACGCCCGATGTTGATTCGGATCGGGGTTGTTATTCTGAACCAGTAAGCGTGAACCTTGGACCACCATGAGACGATTATAGCATCCTTGCAAAAAACAGGGCAACGCAGGTTGCGGTCCTTCCATCAGGGTCGCCGCAGATCCACGGTTACATCCCTCTGATCGTATTGAGATCATCGGGTGTATCAATATCGAGCATCGCCGACCGTCCCCAAGGGACAGCTTCAACAGAATATGTCTTGAACAACGCTCGTCCCCCTTGATCGCCGTGAATCCGGCGCAGCGCTTCGAATGTCGTGCGATCGAAAAGAACAGGATTCCCCCAATGTTCACCGGTCCAAGGCGCCACAATCGGCGCTAACGACCTGCGCTGGGTTTCCACCAGAGTGCATACAAGTTCAGCGTCCACAAGAGGCATATCCGCCAGGAGGAAAACTGCGCCCTCAACATTAGACGCCAGCATCTTAAGCCCTGCACGCACGGAGCTGCTCTGCCCCTCAGACCAGTCGGGGTTGTTGGTGATTTGAACCGCAAGATTGTCTAAAGCATCTCTTACAGCCGGTCCATCTGCGCCGAGCACAACAACAATCGGGTTAAGCCCCGCCTCTCGCGCCGCCCGGACTGACCGTTGAATTAGAGCTTCACCATCCAAAACCTCCAACAGTTTCGGTCGGCCAAAACGCCGCGATCCACCTCCCGCTAATATGATTCCGGCAATCCGCCCATGAACTTCCACAACCGGGTCTGCCTGCTGTACCTGCGCCAAAATGACCGATCCGATGCGATCGGTCTTCAGGGTTAGCTTGGCGATTTCACGCCCATGCTCCACCGCTTTTTGCGTCTCAGCCTTATTCAAAATCAACCGTACTTGCGCGCTCGCTGGCACTGCTTTTAATGCTCCATTCCCGTGCGCCAGTAACTTAGCCGCATCCGTTGGCTGTAGGATATGGTCTTTCTGAATCCCTAATACTTTTTTGACCAGTTCTGGTCGATACACCAAATCACCTTCCAGCTCTGTTCCAATAGCATCAAGACCCATCACCGGTACGACGAGATCGACAAACGGAGGAATGACTGGTTCATGCTCCGCTGGCGCTTTCAATGAGCGGCCCCTGACGCCATCCGCTTCGATCAAGACAACGGCGCCCGAAGAGGCTGCCAAAGGCAGTAGAACCGCAAGCAAATCCTCTGGAGGCGCGGTCCACTTCGACTCTCCCGACCATCTTTCACCGGTTACGAGCACGGAGCTTTGCTCTTGAAGAAGCGCGGGGAAGAGGCTCATATCCTCCTTGGACCGAAGAATGATATGGTGAGCAGCGAGATCTGTTTGATCTAGTGCTAATTTTGTGGTTGTCGTGATGAGAACAGGGGTCTTAGGAGTTAGTTCTTCGATCAGCTGGCGGATGCTCGAAGATTTTCCACCCGCGCCAACGAAAGCCACGATCTGCCCCGGGGAAATGCGCAGGGCTTTCGTTAATT
>SOJU01000160.1 GCA_004376465.1 Anaerolineales bacterium
AAATCGGACGCGGGGCACGCACAGGCGCTGGTTCTGTTGTGACGAAGGATGTTCCAGATTGGAGCCTGGCCGCAGGTGTTCCCGCCCGCGTAATTAGGAAATTGGACAAAGATGATTAATTTAAGTTACGGACTTGTCGGTCTTGCAGCGGTGCTAATCCTGGATGTCTTTCTGGCGTCAGCTCGTAGTGCCTTTGTAAACAGCCGTCTCTCGCAGCTTCAAACTTACGAAGAGGAAGGTTTGCCGCGAGCGGGGTTGGCTGTTCGGGTCCTCTCCGAGGCACACCGCTTGATCCTAGCTATGCGCATCGCGCTTACTTTTACTCGTATTCTCGTAATTGGTGTGGCATTGATCACCTTCCTGCCGGTCCAGTTCGAAAGCGCTATTTCCGGGATTGGCATTATCGCCGCTATTCTCGTGGGCACCGGTCTCTTGATCGGGTTGCTTGAATTCCTTTCGGAGAGCATGGTTCTGCGTGAACCGGAGCGGTGGGCGGTACGTCTAGCGCCACTTGCCGCTGGAACGGTTTTCCTATTCGCGCCTATAGGTTGGCTGCTCTTCCATTTGGGGAGCAGTGTCTCTAATCGCAGTGGAGATCGTCCTTTCCTTTTGATTACTGAAGAAGAGATTATGACGATGGTCGATGCCGGTGAAGAGGAGGGGGTGATAGAGGAAGATGAGAAAGCGATGATTTACTCCATCTTCCAACTCGACAACACCCTGGCTCGCGAAGTCATGGTCCCACGCATTGACATCATCGCATTTGAGGAAAATACAAGCTTGAAGGAAGCCACGGAGATATTCCTGAGCACCGGCCATTCGCGCGCCCCGGTTTTCCAGGGTTCGATTGATAATATCGTCGGACTGATATATATCAAGGATTTGCTCGCTTCCTGGCATTTGGGAGAGTTGGATAAAAATATCTCAGATCTCCTGCGTGAACCCTATTTCGTCCCTGAGGCGAAGGTGCTCGACGATCTACTGGCAGAGATGCAAGCGAAGCGCGTGCACATAGCGGTAGTCGTTGACGAATACGGTGGCACAGCTGGGCTTGTCACAATCGAGGATGTCGTTGAGGAGATCGTCGGTGAAATCCTTGACGAATATGATTTTGCGGAAGAACTTGCCTATGAGCAGATAGATGACGGGGTTTTCACCTTCAGTGGGGGAATTGACATCGATGATGTGAATCAAATCACGGGCGTCCGCGTGCCCAAGGAAACCAGCGAAACACTTGGCGGCTTGATCTATAGCGCGTTGGGCAAGGTGCCTGTTGTGGGAGAAACTGTGGACGTTGGGGGTCTTCATCTCGTCGTTGAGCAGGTCGTTGGGCGACGGATCCGGAAAATCCGGGCAAGTGTAATAAAAAGTGGTGAAACGGAGTCGGAAGAAAATGGAAATCACGCAAGAAGAAAAAGCTGAATTGATTCAGAGGGCTTTGGAAGCTCGAAAATACGTCTATGCGCCATATTCAAATTATGCGGTAGGTGCTGCGCTTCTAACGGAGTCGGGGGATATCTTCCATGGTGTAAATGTCGAAAACGCATCCTACCCCCTTAGTATGTGTGCAGAACGAAATGCGGTGTTCAAGTCCATTTCTCGTGGCCATAAGAAGTTCAAAGCCATCGTTGTGGCGACGGAAAATGGTGGATCTCCCTGTGGAGCTTGCCGCCAGGTGCTATCGGAGTTCGGGCTGCATACGTTGGTTATTACCGTGAATGGAGAAGGTCAACCGACGCTTGAGACGACGGTTGGCGATTTGCTGCCGGATGCTTTCCGCCCGCAGGATCTGCCGACAGTATAAATAAAACTACTGCAGAGTTGATGTTGAAAGAACCGCAGACGCATTCAGAGGCGCCTGCGGTTTATTTATTGGACGATAGGTTCAGGTCGGGTTTTATTGAGAGTCTGCAGTGAAAGACTTGCGCGATGATATTAATGGCATCACGGAGCGGTTTTGTTCTCTTCATCGAAGAAATCGACTTCGCCGGTTGTCATATTGACGCGCGCTGCTTGGCCTCCGAAGCCATGCTCCATATCATGACCTCGTACGATAACCAAGTCAATGCCCTCGG
>SOJU01000255.1 GCA_004376465.1 Anaerolineales bacterium
GTAGTGGCACAAGCAGTGGATGAGGCTGTTCAGGAAGATGCGGAACCGGCCGAAGTACAAGCCGAAGCCTCTGTAGAGCCTGACGAAGGGGAGTCAGACGAAGAGAGCCAAGAGGAAGACTAAGTTCTATCGAGCCTATCCGCCGGCGTATTTCTAAGAGAAGTGCGTCGGCGGTTTTCTGTATCTAGTATCTGACATGGAAGAGATCGGTCGTACACTACGAGAAACACGCGAGCGGCTAGGACTTACGCTTGAGGAAGCCGAGCGCACCATTCGCATCCGCGCATCTATGCTGGAGGCGCTTGAGCGAGGTGAGTTTGACTCGCTCTCCTCCGCAACCCAGGCGCGCGGTTTTTTGCATAACTATGCTGAATTCCTCGGCATAGACCCCGAAGCACTCCTGCGGCAATACGATGTGGGCAAGCAGCCAAAGCGCCGGCGATCACTCGTGGCGAGGGGTAGCAGCCAGCCTACCGATAAGAAAAAGACCAAACGCCGGACGCGAATGACGAGTTGGTTTTCTACAGATACATTTGTCATCGCCACGATCACGCTTGGTGTGATTGTTGTCCTTGGATGGGGTGGACAAAAACTATTTACTAGCACCGGCACTGGGGAGGACGACGCTGACGCAGTGGCAAGTTCAGCGGATGCGATCTCACAGCCCACTGCGATAAGCACTCCGTCTCCCGCAGGTTCTATGCTTGCGGAGACGACACAACTGACAACCGATGATCCCACGGCGACACCGACGTTGATCCTAAACGTTCTTGATACAGTAAATCTACAGGTCATTGCCGAGAGGGAATCCTGGGTGCAGGTGCTGGTGGATGGTAAAGAGGCTTTCAGGGGCCGGATGCGTGCCGGTGAACAATCTGATTACCTCGGTGAGGAGCGCGTAGAATTGTTCACTGGAAACGGCGGAGGCATCCGCGTGATCTTCAATGGACAAAACCAGGGCCTCATGGGATACATTGGCCAGGTGGTTATCCGCGTTTGGACGCCGCGCGGCGGGCAAACACCAACCCCCACTCAGACTCTGACGCCCACTGCATCCCCAGAAATGACCGAGACCGCAACCCCTTCCCCCATTATTCCTGAGACGTAACCTAAACAGTCGATGGCAGCAACGCGCTTTCACCTGGTTTCCCTTGGCTGTGCGAAGAACACGGTTGACTCCGAGTCGATGTCCACGCTGTTAGGGCGCGTGGGGTTTCAAGGAAGTGAGCGGCCAGAGGATGCCGATGTTCTTATTGTCAACACCTGCGGTTTTATCGGACCGGCGAAGGAAGAATCGCTGGCTGTATTACGTGAGCTCGCCCAGGGGAAGCGCGAAGGCCAATTACTCATCGCCGCTGGCTGTCTGACGCAGCGCTATGGTTCGACCGTTGTTGAGCAAGTGCCAGGAATTGATGGCGTATTAGGCACTCGACGCTGGATGGATATCGTTCAAGTTGTGCACAGCTTGCGAGAGCGGCGTCATCAGGAGCCGCTCTACCATCTCCCGGAGACGCCGGCGGTAGGCAAGGAAGAACTGGGGGTGGATCGGGTGGCGGTGAGCGGTGCCAGCGCATATCTGAAAATTGCCGATGGCTGCCGCCGGCCCTGTGCCTTCTGTGCCATCCCATTGATCAAAGGACCCGCAATAAGCCGCCCAGAGCAGGTGATCCTGGGGGAAGCCCGTCGGCTGCAGGAGTCGGGGGTGCGCGAGGTGATTCTGATCGCACAAGACACGACCGACTATGGTCATGACCTTGGCGTGAAAGATGGTCTGGCGAAGCTGTTGGAGAAACTCGTCGCCGCGACCCCTGATTTGGATTGGATCCGCGTGATGTATGCTTACCCGGGATATGTGACGGATCGTTTGATCGAAGTAATGGCGACGAACGAACAAATCCTGCCCTATTTGGATATGCCGCTGCAGCACGCAGATCCGAATGTGTTGCGCGATATGCGCCGACCGGCGAACATCGACTGGGTGCATCAGACGATTGAGAAGATGCGGGGGGCGATGCCTGAGCTCGCTCTGCGGACGACGTTCATCGTGGGTTACCCAGGTGAGACGGAGCAGGCTTTCGGAAGACTGTTGGACTTCATTCAGGATGTCCGCTTCGACCGCGTGGGCGTCTTTTCTTATTCTCCTGAATCGGGGACGGCAGGTGAATCCCTTGGCGATCCCATCCCAGTGGCTGTCAAAGAGGAGCGGCGGGACCGGTTGATGACTCTTCAGCAGGGAATTTCCCTCAAGCGGAACCAGACCTTCCTGGGCGAGTCGCTGCCGGTTCTAATCGAAGGGTGCGGAGACGGGATTTCCTTGGGGCGCTCCTATCGAGACGCGCCGGAAATTGATGGCATGGTCATTGTGGAGGAAGAGATACGGGCCGGAGATATGGTCCAGGTTCGCATCACAGGTGCGCTCGAATATGACCTGAGCGGAGTCATCGCTGACGGTACTGCAGCACCTTCGTAATTGAAAGAAGACCGAGGCGGGGAATGTTGCCAAGCACTCCCCACCGGTTGTTCCTGAAGTGCAGGTAAACAAGGCAGGGTTTGTAATCATGCTTCTGCGCTTGAAGGAGAGAGCTAACACTTACCAGGGCAATTGAGGGCGCTCATGGCAGCATTTTTTGAAGGTGTTCTGGCGGGTTACGGAATCGCCATTCCCGTTGGCGCCATTGCGGTACTTATTCTCGATGTGAGTCTGCGGCGCGGTTTTCGGGTCGGATTCATGGCCGGAGCCGGGGCGGCGTTTGCGGATTTTTTGTACGCAGCGCTGGCCGTGGTTGCCGGGGGCGCCCTGGTCCTAATCATCTCCCCATACGCAGTACAGGTTCAAGTCATCAGCGGCGGGGTGCTTTTGGCGGTGGGTGTATATGGGCTGACGCGGTCGATCAGACCTTCGGAGACACCTGAAGCAGATGGCGCAGGCTCTGACGGAAGCGGTAAAGTATTCATCCAGTTCTTGGGCCTGACGTTAATTAATCCCCTTACGATCGTATATTTTTCAGCTTTGATCCTCGGCGGTGGCGCCAAGAATTTGGGTTCGGTTCCGGAGCACGCAGCGTTTCTGATCGGGGCCGGTTTAGCGTCCCTCTCCTGGCAGACCTTGTTGGCCGGGTTGGGATCTCTCGGACATGAGCGATTGTCACCCCGATTTCAAATGTCGGTGAGCATCCTGGGGTTCCTGGTGGTGATCGGGTTCGGCTTGCGCATTCTCTTGCCGCTTGTCTAAGACCCCCTCGATGCTGAACCGATATGGTCATGCTCTACACTCGGCGATTTTATTAAATAAAGACCGTTAGCAATTATGCTATAACCAGCTTTCAACTTCCTAAAAGGTGATTTTGGAAATCAAGGATTATTTGGCTGGCGAGGGGGGAGCCGGACGATGAGTTCGGCACGAAGTTGCCGGCCATCGTCCTGTATGAAGTCGCCGTAAACTGCGAGGATGTCGTAACGTCCAAGATCGCGGACCTGAAGCGTTTCCCCGCTCCAATTCCACACCCGTGTATCTTCGTCAACAATTACGAATTTGTTCCCTTGCTCTGTGATGAGCTGAATTCCGTCCTTGCCAACGAACCTTAAACGACCGACCAGGTCCGGGTTGTTGATCTGGAGTTCCTCCCCGACTTTCTCCTGGAGCAGATTCTGAGGAGGGATGGGCGGCGGTGCTGCAGCATTATCTCTGGGAGCTTCTTGATTCGTTCCCAGGCGGCCAAAATAAACCCCGATGGAAAATGAGCCTAGCATAAGCATCACGATTAATATTGCGCCGCCGATTATGATTCCCCAGCGATTTTTAGCCATCGTTCCATATCCTTTTCTTCATCGAGGACGAGAATCTCAGCGATCGGAGATACCTCCCCGCCGATCAACAGACGAAGTGTTAAATCGTGTGTTCCAGCTGGCGTTTTTGAGGGTACAACCAACCAGTAATCCTCGACAATCACGCTGTCCTTGGAAATGCCAACCTCTTTATCGTAACGAGCTAAATTACCAAAACCGAGCTCATGTGCTTCGAGGATGGAATCGCCGAGTGAGAGTTCGACGCCGTATCGGTCAGGTTTCAAGATGTTCCAGTACAGCGTGAGGTGAATCCTTCCTCCGCTCTCGACCGATTCGGGCTCAAGATCGATGCCCAGCAGCGTCACGCCCCCCAGCTTGAGATTGAGCGGCGTAGAGGGAGATACTGTCTCAGCGATCAAGTCGGGCGGTTCTTCGGTGAGATGGTAGAGCACAAGCCTACCCCTTTGGCTTAATAGCCCAGGTTGGTTTTGATGTGCGCCGATGAGGACGGGAATCTGCCAGAGATCCTGTGGAAGAAGGTCGGGCGGCAACGCTCCGAGTCCCCCGGCTTTCTGGTTTGTGCCAACCGGGGTCGCGCTGTACAGATCGAGGCCATCGAGACTTGTCGAGACAGGGAAAGGGGTGGGCAGAGTTGGTAAGAACACATCTGGGCGGGTGTTATAAATCAAGGCCCAGTAGAAAGCATCATAGCCCATGACACCGCCTCGGGTGATCAGAGCGGAATTCTCAGGGAGGATTTCCCAAACATTGGCGTAGAAATCGTTGACCGCTACGTCATCAGAGCGATCAGATTTATACCAATTTCGAGCCAAGGGGATAAGACTGAAAAGAATCGTTAACACAGCAAGGGCGGCAGTGAAAATTCTTACCGAAAAGGAATTTTTCAAGCGTTTCACCAATCGCTCAATAGCGCGCAGTAATTCAGCAATCCCGAAGGCGATGAAGATCGCCCAGATGAAATGAGCGGCGAGAAAAAAGACCTCCAGATCGAAGACGCGGTACTGGATGAAAAACCACACGTGAACCAGGTACATCAGCACCAAGAGGAAATAATATTTCGTGCGCCGGAACAGCAATGAAAACAACCCCACAAGCCCGAAGAGAATACCCGAAAGGCCAAACTCATTACGGATAAGATCGATATAAAGGACGAGTCGTAAAGGCAGTTCCTCAATCGGGAAAGCGAACTTGATTTGTGAGAACGCTCCCAACGTGTACCTGTACATACCCATGATCGTCACCGGTGCCCGTTCGAGCATTATGCGATCGTTCAGCGTATCCGCTCTGATCGGCAGCCAAAGAAATTGGAGGATACCGATCCCGAATACGGCGATCGCAGCCAGCCACCACCTAGGGCGCTTGAGTGTGGAGGGGTCGGTCAGGAGGATGAAGACGACAAAAGCAGGGGCAAATCCGAGATTCGATAAATGCGTTCCAAGTGACAAACCGAATGCAAGCGCGAACAGGAAGAAATCGCGATCCCGACGGGTCCTCTCCCAATACAGGAGAGCGAGCAGTGTTAGAGCGATAAAGGCGATGTTTGGTGCGTAGACCTCTGCGATCACGGATTGTGACCAAAAGGTGGGAGAAAATGCAAAGAGCAGCGCCGAGAAGAGCGCTGCCGTCCGCCGCAGCATGGGGCTGGCGATACGAGGGTTCAGGATTATTGTGATCAACAAGTACAAACTGCCGACGCTGAGAGCTCCCATGGTAGCGCTCATCAAGTTAACCCGGTGGGCGATATCCCCGAAAGGGAGCAGGGTGAAGAGCTTCCCCAGCCAAGTATAGACCGGGTAGCCGGGAGAGTGAGCCAGACCGAGCAGGTAGGGGATGGTGGCCAACTCGTTGCCATCCGGGCTCAAGTACGAAAGACTCGGCGTCAACGTCTGTACGTACACAAACATCGCCAGCGCAGTGAGAGCGAGTGCAAGCCAGCAATCTATACGGTCAAGGGGGCGTCTATTCTCTTCCATCACGCTCATTTTTATGCGAATAAGGTTACATTAAAGCCAAATGGATGCAATAGCGATGTAAAACCGGGATCCATAGCCAAAGCGGCGGGGGCGAACTGCTTATGGCGCATGATAAAATCACCTGTTACACAAATCATAAAGGAGGTGTGCGGGAAGGATTCGGGCGAAGATAATCGTCTTAGTTTCAGTCCGACCCCGAACGATTTCAAGCTCATTAACTTACGGGTGCGAACCTGGAAAGTCAGGGTCGCAATGGTTGATGGCTCCATGATCTTGCCTGTGGTAAGCCGCCGATATTGAGCTTGTTCGTCAGCAAACATCCATGGACAATAAACCTTCACTCGATAATTATTCGAACGTTTTCTTCGATCTGGACGGCACGCTGCGCCATAGCGACCCTCCGGCCAGGGATGTGTTTTATCAGTATGCAGCTGAACATGGCCTTGAGATCGCGCCAGAGCAGCGCATCGGCGTGGAGCGTTGGGTGAACTGGTATTGGGCGGATTCAAAAGAGCTGTTAGAAGATTTGGAAACCTTTGGGCCATGGAGAGACAATCGCGACTTCTGGATAAACCACGCCCGCCGGCAATTTATTCAGTTGGGTACAAAGGATGCGTTTGCCGAGGAGCTTGCGCTCGTGGTGACGGTTAAAATGTGGGAGGCATATGAATCTGAGGACTGTGTCCCGGACGATGTCATGCCCACGCTTACAGGTCTACGACAGGCAGGATTCAAGCTCGGTCTGGTCTCGAACCGCAACGAACCCCTGGATGAAATCGTGGAAAGTTTGGGTTTTACGGGTATGTTCGATTTGATACTGGCTGCTGGTGAGGTGGGATGGTTTAAACCGGATCCACGCTTGCTCCTGTATGCTGCAGAACGACTTGGCGTCGAGCCGGGCGAAACGCTCTATCTGGGTGACAACTTCCATGCAGATGTCATCGGGGCTTCAGCGGCGGGGATGACGCCTGTATTGCTCGATCCACGCGGAATATATCCTGAAGTCGATTGCTGGGTCGTCCCTAGCGTAGGTGCATTCGCGCAGGAACTGTTGCGCTCGGGCGGCTCAGAAGTGCGCAGCTTGGGGAGGCAAGACCCCGACGCATCTTCGTAGAACAGCAGATGGTTTGCCGTAGGGAGGTCGCAGATTGACTCCCCTCCGAGGAACGGCTATACTGGATTCGAGAAAATTTGTTACAGGAGGGACTGCCGCCATGAGCGGAGTCACCGGACAAATAATCAATCACCGGTAATAGGCACTTGGGCGCGCCCATGTGCCTTTTTGTTTAACTTGTAAATTAAAGAGGAGGCAAAATGGACTATGGGATGATCGGAAAGATTGAGAAAGCAAAGCACTACGCGGAAGAACGCGAACGTATCGTTTTCGAGAATTTTCATGTGACTTTTAATGGGGATAATAACCCGCATACTGTGGAGTTTATCGACGGTGTGTGGCGCTGCGATTGTGATTTCTTCCTGACACGCAACCTTTGCAGCCATACGATGGCATTAGAGCGTATTCTAGAGGGGATGTTGTCCGTCACCGCGGAAGTGGTCTGAAGATTCCGGGTTATCGATATTCGAGCGCAAGCGTTTGCTTTGCTTGCGCTCGATTTTATTTCGGGTAGGATATTAAGCGC
>SOJU01000075.1 GCA_004376465.1 Anaerolineales bacterium
ATATCGCTGGGGATGGAGTAGATGAGTTAGCCCAATTGGCGTTGAGCTTCAATCAAATGGCTGCTAAGCTCGAATACACAGAAGGCATGCGGCGGCAGCTGATCGGCGATGTCGCTCACGAATTGCGAACGCCGCTGACCACGATCAAGGGTTCAATGGAAGGCTTGATGGACGGCGTGTTAACCGCCGATGTCCAAACGTTTCAACAGATCCATCGCCAGACTGACCGGTTGCAGCGCCTGATTAACGATTTGCAGGAACTCAGCAGAGTCGAGGCGGGTGCCTATAAGATGAATCTCCGCTCCCGGGAGGTTCAAGACCTGGTCGAGATCACGAAGACTACCCTGATCCGTCAGTTCGAGGAGAAAGGGGTAGCGTTAGACATAGAATTGGATCCAGGGCTTCCGATGGTATACGCAGATGAGGATCGAATCGGACAGGTGTTACTTAACCTGGTGGGGAACGCCCTACAATACACGCCGGCAGGAGGCGTCGTAACCATCCGAGCCCGGCAGGAGCGAGACGAGGTTCAAATTTCTATCTCCGATACAGGCGTGGGCATCCCGGATGAACATATAGACCAAATCTTCACCCGCTTTTACCGCGCGGATAGCTCCCGTTCACGCTCGGTCGGTGGCAGCGGTATCGGATTGACGATTGCCAAGCATCTCACTGAAGCCCATGGAGGGCGTATTTGGGCTGAAAGCCCGGGCGCCGATCAGGGGAGTACGTTCACCTTCACGCTGCCAGTGGCGCGCTGATCAGTCTCTTCCATGGAGGTACGCTCCTGTAGGCCGAGCTGCTGGTTCTTCTCTGGCGACGCCGGATGAGTGATTATCAAACATCGCTAACCTCCCGCAGGGTTCAAGCCTGCGAGAGGTTTTGGACCTGCGGGAGGTTAAACGCAGACACCAAGGCACAGGCTGTGCCTGCGGCCGGAAGCAAAGCTTCCGCACTCCACATAATGCAGAAGCGTTTGAGTTAGACCCTGCCCGCAAGGGATTCCACTCTTCTAACAATCTAAAAAAATCCATCCCCCTTCTTTACCGAATCTTTATATTCACGCTAAGAGGCCTTTATAAAGGGGGGCTAAGATCCTTCCATACCATAAACAACGCTCTACTGTGAGCGTTTCACAAGGAAAGGAGTTACGAACATGATGGGTTGGTTTTCAGGATGTTGCGGATTCGGTGGATTAGGGGGTTTTGGTTCCTTCGGGTGGATCGGGTTGATATTCAACCTGGTCATCGTCGTAGGCGTCATCTTGTTGATCGTCTGGGTGGTACGTCGTTTTACAGCAGGTGGGTCAGCTTTCACCTCTCTCCAGACTTCCGGTGGTGCTCAACCATCCCCGCGGGAAATCCTGGATATTCGCTATGCACGCGGAGAGATCGACAGAGATCTCTACCAACAGATGATTTCAGATTTGAACTGATTGAATGGGAGAGCCAGGCACCCGATGATGTCGAGTTGTTAGGTTTTTCCACCATATGTTAGGAGAATTTTCGATGATGATGGGATTTGGTTTCTTTGGATTACTGCTCATGCTCCTGTTCTGGGGATTGTTGATCGCTGGCGCTGCCTGGCTGGCAAAGCTCGTCTTGACTGGCGGATCGAACACCGGGTTTTCGGTTGAGGGAAGTCGTTTGAGCGCACGCGAGATTCTCGACCAGCGATATGCAAAGGGTGAGCTCACCCGCGAGATGTATCAGCTCATGGGCGAGGATGTACTGTGAAGTTCGTGCCAGACTGGCAAGCTCTATCTCACATAGGAGGGTAGAAACATGGATTATAAAGTGATTAAAGTAAGCAGACTTCGACGTTTCTTCTTGATCATCTCCATGGCCTTGGTGGCGATTCTTATCACCGCGTGCGGCACGCCGGAGACCGGGTTGGAAGCGGGCGATCGTGCGCCGGATTTCAGCCTTCAAGCAGCCGATGGTGACACCGTTTCACTTTCTGATTTCAGTGGTGAAAAGCCGGTGCTGCTGTACTTTCACATGGCGCTTGGTTGACCGCCTTGCCTTCAGCAGATCGTTGATCTGCAAAACGACCC
>SOJU01000024.1 GCA_004376465.1 Anaerolineales bacterium
CCTTGCGGACAAAAGAGTGGATCGGCGAACTGCGCCGCTTAACCATCATTACGGTAACTTTGGCGCCGCGCGCCACCCGTTCGGGCAATGTGCCTACCAGGAAGTTTGTGAACACCGGCTCTTCCGTTGCGCCGATCACGATCAAGTCATAACCCTTGGCTGAGGATAGGATTGACTCCACCGGATCGTCACCCTCGACATACATCGTCTCAATCGGTACACCATCAACCCCATGCATACTCTCGGCGACGGCTCGTTCGGCGCGGATTCGACTAACTTCATCAGCACCTGGGGGCAGGACGTGGAGGATGGTCACCGTCGCAGGGTCAGGCTTCTCAGCGCTAGCCATGTTAACCGCAATACGAACCGCCCGACGCGAATTGCGCCCACCCGTGACGGGAACAAGGACACGTTTCAAAGGACGCCACCGCCTGTGGCGCACGACAATGACGTCGGTTGGTGGGTTATCAACGATTGGATCAGCGACGGATCCAAACAGCTTCCCTGAAGATTTCGTGAATCCCGGCCAGCCCAGCACAATGATATCTGAGGCATTCTCAATCGCCGTCTGGCGGATCGCATGGGACACATTTCGCCCTAGGCGGATGATCGTATGTACAGGGACATCGCACTTCTTTGATTGCCGGATGACGTCATCAAGATACTGGCGACCATCTCTGAGGAACAACCTGCCCTCGGACAGGTTAAGTTGGACGGGAACCTGCACCACATGCAGGGCGAGGACTTCCCCACCCTTGTTACAAGCCAGCAGCGCTCCAATCTTACCCAGGATGCGAGCCTGCTCTCGATTAGCGACAGGGATGAGGACGGAGTAATCCCGGCTTACCAACACCTCTTCCAGCAGAATCTCTTTGGGTTTCTCCATCTCCTCGATCCGGGAGAAATAAAAGGCGTATGCAAGAAGCCCGATGGCAATCCAGACTACGGCGAAAACCCAGGCGATCGGGCTAAAGCGGAAGACATTTACCGCCAGGAAGGCATTTGAGAGTATTGCCAGAACCGGAAGGATCGGGAATAGAGGGACACGAAAACCGCGTTCAAGTTCCGGGCTCTGCAGCCGCAGGAAAAGCACCGCAAAGTTCACCAGCATGAACAGCAGCAGGAACATAATACTGGCTGATGCGGCGACGTCCTCGATGGGAAGCGTCCACGCCATGAGCGTCATCAACACTCCCGTCGCTACAACCGCCAAATACGGTGTGTGACGCTTAGGATGGATCCGAGCAAAAAATCCTGGTAGGTTGTGGTCCCTCCCCATGGCAAAAGAGACTCGAGAGGAGGCATAGGTCGTTGCGTTTAGCGCCGATGTTGTGGAGGCGAGTCCGCTCAGCAACAGGATAAACCCGCCAATACCCCACGGGAATACCTGTTGCGCTACTTCAATGATCGCGATTTCCCCTTTATCGCCCAGGTACTCATATGCAGCGAGATCTCCCGGTGGTGTGATCGCGCCGACCGCCACAATGCCCACCAGGATATAAACCACGACCGCTACGGATATTGAGATAAAAATCGCTTTCGGGATATTTCTAATCGGGTCGAGAACTTCTTCACCCGATTGAGCTATGATCTCATAGCCTTCAAAGGCGATAAATGTGAAACCCATTGCGATGAAAACACCCACAAGCCCGTTTGGTAAGAATCCCGTAGTAAAGCGACTTTGCCAGCCATCCATGCGCGACATCGCAAGTGCGCCGAAGATGACCAATAGCCCGAGGATAACAATCTTGATCACGGTGAGTGTATTACCAACGCTCGCTGTCTCAGATGAACCCATGTAATTAATGATGGTGAATGTGAGGATGATGAGCGTCATAAATATTGGCGAAACCTGGCTGACAGTCAGACCAAAAGTCGGTATCCCCGCAACGTGGATCAATTCAGCAGCAAAGCGACCGAATGCTAATGCGTACAAGCTCCCTGCCACAGCCTGCGCAAACCAGCTCATCCACCCGGAGGTGAAACCAAGAGTGCCGCCGAGGGCTTCCTTGATCCACTGGTACCCGCCCCCCGCCCCTGGAAGAGCTG
>SOJU01000172.1 GCA_004376465.1 Anaerolineales bacterium
CCTCGGCTTTCGGTACCCGCACTGATTGGTACCGGAACATCCTGGCTGATCCGGGCGTGCGCGTACGGGTTGGTCGGAAGGAGTTCAAGGCGTTCGCAGAGACCAGCACAGATCCTGTACGGATCGCGGATTTTCTGGACTATCGCCTTGCGCGCCACCCACATATGATCGGGATGATGTTGCGAGCAGAAGGATTGCCGCCCTCACCAAGTCGACAGGATTTGGAAAGTCTCGCCGTGGATAAAGCTCTGGTGATCCTCCACCCGGAGGAAGATTCGTAAACCAGACTAACGAATAAAGTGTTTCTGGCTTACGATCCGTTTGCCCCTTTCGCTCGGGCGTGAATCACCCGCAGCGCTCGCAGCGTGACCCACTTGCTCGGTTTGCCTTTCTCTTCTACGTCCACCCAGGTCTTGCCATTGTAGGTGTATTCGAGCGGCCATCGCCCCTGGTCATCCTGTTTTTCCAGCAGAAGCTGGAAGGCGTTATCGAGGCGTGCATCGGCGGCGAAACCGAGGGCAGATAGAACTTCGAGGATCTCAAGCATGTCCGAGATGTAGAAAATCGGGTAGCTGAATTTCCACCAACTGCGGTTCGGTTTCTCGCTCCACCCCATGGGGTAATCGGCATCGCTAGGATCGCGGCTGAAGAAAAAGTCAATGCCGGTTTTGATGGCTCGATTTATTTGCGGGGTTCGATCATGTTCAGGAATGCGGACCAGGGCGCGCATGACCTTTAAACCTCCCCAGGCACAGGGGAGACGATTGTTGGCAGAGCATTCGAAGACGGGACCGCTGACGCCGGATTTGAGATAGAAAGGTGGCTTATTAGGTTCGTCTAATTGTCGAGAACCTTGGCCATTTGTTGCCCGCACCAACCATTGCAGGACGGCATGTAGGCGCTCATCGCTATATAGACCAAGATCGATTAAAGCGGCCATTAAATTTCCGACGAGACAATAGGCCGAGCCCGAAAGCGAGCCCGTCGTTGTGAAAGCAGCTTCTTTCGAAATTGCATTCTCCAGGTAATACTCACATCCTCTTCGGACCCTGGGGTCGTCGGGTGAAGCTCCAAGCTGCGCCAAGGCGATGAGTGACCATACAGTAGAACGGTATTTCGGGTTGTACCCTGGACCGGAGTTCACCCAGAATCCATCATCATCCTGAGCCTCGAGGATGACAGGCACAGGTCCGCTCTTCATCACAGCTTGAGCCGCTTTCACTAACTCCGAGTTATCCTGTGGGAGTTCGTATAGGTCGCGCAACGTCATATAACGCACAGCTGGATTCACCCGATCTTCCTCGCGCAGCCAGCCTGTCGGATCGCTTCGAAGAATTCCTCCCCAATCAATTTCCTTCGACATCGTTCTCCTCCTGGTGTGTTAAACCATTTTCCAAACTGCTCCAGACGATTTAGTAAGGTGCGGTCAGTCTGCCAAGGCAGGAGCTTCGAGTTGAAAGGTATGAATCTCTGAATAGTGGCGACCCATGGCGAGAGAGATCTGCCCCGTGTGAAGATGATATAGGACGGACCACTGAGTCGAAGATTGAGATACGTCTCCGAGCAGATCCATCGCTTCCCCAAGAGATAAATCGCCTTGTTCATCCTGCAAACTTTCCGAGAGTACATCATAGCGATGACAAATCCCATCTGCTGAGCCGCTGGTATTGCTGAGGAGGAAATTCGTCGCCTGGTGCCAGGGGTTTGTGTTGTAGAGTACGACCATCTCACCAGCAACGAACTCGACCAAAGCAGATTTGCCGCTGGCGTCGGCGATGAGATAGTGGAGCTGAGGTCCACCATTCCAGAGGATGTTCACGCCTCTCATGATTGTGAGCGCTTCTTCGACGCTCGCAGCGTGATCCAGGATCATGCGGATAACACCTAAGGAGCCTATGCTCTTGTTATTCGCGTCACTTGGTGTTGGCGATTCGGGGACGGCAGCCATGCCGATCGCTAGCCCTTTCTCGTTCAACCCATCAAAGGGCATTGAAGGTGTGTTCAGTAAAGGACTCAGGTCGTTGAGATCCAGA
>SOJU01000097.1 GCA_004376465.1 Anaerolineales bacterium
CATCATCCCGTCCAACGAAGGTGGTCAATTGAGAGGGGAGATTGTTCGGTAAGGCGTCGAGCGTTTGCAGGGGCGGGAAATCAGAGGCAAGCTCCGTGATGATCAACTGGCTGATGCGCAGCGGGTGCTGAAGATCCTTCAAGCGATGCTCGCCCAGGTCCTTCAAGCGAATACCATCGGGTAGATCGTGTTCAACCAGGGATGTGGTAGTGGGAGAGAGAAGCACTTGCCCGCCGTGGCCAGCGTGGGCGAGGCGCGCCGCCCGGTGCACATCCATACCCACATAGCCCTCTTCTGCTCGCACCGGCTCGCCTGTGTGCAAGCCCATGCGCACCCGTACCTCGACGCCATCCGGCCATTCGTGCGCCTGGAGCGTTCGCTGGATCTCGGCCGCGGCCGACACGGCTTGACTAGCGCGGGCGAAGGAGACGAAGAAGGAGTCTCCCTGCGTGTCGACCTCCTGGCCTTCGTGGCGGGTGAAGACCTCGCGCAAGATGGTGCGTTGCTCCGCTAGCAGGTCGGCATAGGCATCGCCCAGATGAGCCAGCAGCCGGGTCGAGCCCTCGATATCCGTGAAGAGGAAGGTGACGGTGCCTTGCGGTAATTCTGACATCAATGATCTTGTCGCCTTAATCGATACACCAAATTATCTCCCTCTATTTCGTTACCAGTATATTAGCTAACATGTCGGAAAGAAATCCTAACGAGTGTGGATAAAAAGTTTACCGACCAGTAGGCTGAGACACCCTTGCCTTACAGTAGAAGGTAGATCGCATATCCGATGGCGTTCGTTTGAATACTACGTCATTGATATTTAACTGGCATGGTGATTCGCAGCGGATATGTGGGGCATTATGATGGAGCTTGTTTCTATGCTTGGAATGCTGTTCGTACTGGACAAGGTGCCAGACACCTGATTCGATCCAATCTGGTTGTGTTCACCTGTGTGTCCCACGTTCTCTTGGTAATAGCTTTCAGCATCATGGCACTTTCTCAATGAGAACGTCTTTGAGTTGGTAGTTGGTAAACCTGGTGTATTGAAATTGCCTCACCCATGGTTTTGCCAGGAATGAAACCCTCCCGCCGTAGTAAATGGGGATGGTAATAACTTCTTCGGCAACAAGTCGACGATCTGCACAGCGATACAACTCCATGCGTCTTGGTCGGTCAGATGTGCGCGATGCCTCCGCGATCAGTGCATCAAAGGTCGGATCTTTCCACCCGAAAGCTTTCCACCTCTTGATAATACCGGATTGTCCTAAAAAGTAATGAGGATCCGGGTGTTGGCCTATCCATCCCCCCAGCCACACTAGAATGTCATCGAATTCGGTGCTGCCAGAAAACTCCCGGATCGACGTGGTAAATCCTAAGGTCTCCTGCCACTGGCGTGCAATCTCAGCAGCCTTCTCAGCATCGATCAGATATAGATAATTCAAGGTCAAGGGTGGAAAACCCACGCCATCAGGAAATCCGGCTTCCGACAATTTAATGCGAGCAAGTTGTGGGTCGTGCCGGATCGCAAGATCAGGTGAGTGCCCAGGTATCCCGGGAGGGACGAGACCGCCTTCAGCAGTCAGGCCTTCGACGGTTAATACTTGACTCTCAAACTCATCTCGATTGATGGCATATGCCAATGCCTCCCGCACCAATAGGTTATCAAGCGGCGCTGTCGAGGGATTCAATCCTACGTAGTATGTTGAAATAGTAGGCGCCGAAAAGTGGAGTTCCTCGTTGGGAACCTCTGCGGGAATATTCTCCGGCAGGATATTAAAATAGATATCGAGCTCGCCATCCAGATACTGTCGAACCCGGAGAGGGCTTTGTCCTTTTCCTGGTGGACGTGTGAAAAGGAGTTCAACTCGATCTAAATTTCCATCAAAATCACCAAAATAAGTGGGATTCCTCTCAAGCACAAGACCCTCTTCATCCAAGCCCACAAGCATAAAGGGACCATTGGATACAACGGTGTCAGGCTTCCACCAATCCTCCCCGTGAGTTTGAACCACATCCTCCGGGATCGGT
>SOJU01000060.1 GCA_004376465.1 Anaerolineales bacterium
CAAATCCGAGCGCCATGTGGATCGTCCCGCCGATCTTCTCATCGAAGAGGATATTCTTGATAAAGCGGTTGATGCGCTTGTTGGTCCCGATGGCAAATTCACCCAAGTAGCGCGCCCCCTCATCTGTGTCGAGCATGCTGATCAGAAAATCCTGATTCTTCTTAGCGCTCGCTTCCACAACCTTGCCCTGTTCAAATTTCAGCTCTACACCCTCCACTTCTCGGCCCTGGCGGATCGCAGGATAGGTGAAGCGCACCCAGCCGTTGACCGCGTCTTCCACCGGGCTGGTGTAGATCTCGCCGCTAGGCATGTTCCTTTTTCCATCTGAGTTGATGAAATCCCGGCCTTCAATCGATACTTCCAGATCCACATTCGGACCTTTCACTGTGAGCAGTTTCTTGCCCTTTAGCCAGTCCACCAGGCGCTGTTGCTCATCGTGAATTCGATTCCACTCAGCGACGGGATCATCCGTATCCGAGAAAGTCGTGCCATAGACGTAGTCTGAGAATTCCTCGAGGCTCATCTCCGCGTCCTGTGCCACAGCCTGGGTTGGGTAGAGTGTGATCACCCAGCGCAAATCGCCTGAAGCACCGCGCTGCCTATAGATCTTTGTCACCTCTGTATTTGCGCGATCCCGCAGTTGCTGTTTCGCCGGATCGACATTGCTCAAGCGGCGGGTGTTCGATTGGCTTTGGAGAACAACCATCACATCGAATTCTTCTCGCACCATTTTGTCGAAGCGATTGACATGCTGGATCTGATCATCATTCCCTTCCGTGAAGAGGATGTATTCCAGCGCCTCCGTCTCAGCACGTGATCGCAGCCCTCCAAGCAGAACATGTGGATACCCTCCGGCCGCCAACGCCTGGCGGTAGACCTCCTCCGCCAGCGGCAGCGCCACCGGTTGGGTGAGGATGCCGACATGATCCCCGGGCTTAACCTCTGTGGAATAATGGACGAGGGTTTTGGCGAGGTTTATCAAGCGTAAATCAGCCATGAAGTGTTTCTCCTAATAAATATTTGCCTGTAGTACAGGAAACTCGATTATAGCCCCACCCACTCTACAATCGCCATCCTAATAGGGTTCATGCATGGGTGATAACGAAAAAAATCGATTGGGTTTTTCAGCTTTGGTTTAGGATGAAATGGGGGGAAAGACTCATGAACCTTATGCAGGCAACAATCTGACAAAGATGATGTCCCCGAGGTGGATTAGACCCTACCACTCACCTTCAAGCACACAACCATCATTCAGAATAAGCAGCAATGAATAACCAGTGGAACCTGCCACATATTCGAAGGTTATCGTTATTAAGGTCGATTTTCCTGCTCGAATCGTGTTATCTACGCCTTCGACCCGATGCAGCTCGCCATCTTCCTCAGCATCTCCTTGCCAGAGCACGAGTTCACCCAATTGGATTTGCTCGGGAAGACCGTTCGTCAGCAGCGGCCAACCCGGGCTTATATCCTCCAGGTGAAAATCATCCACGCCAGCATTATCGATCAACCAGGTCACTTCATCCCCGACCACACTCGGTTTGTAAAGCGCCAACCCCGGGCATGCGCTGGATGTGATCGGTAACGACGGAGAAGTAGGGCTCGGTTCCGGTTCACTTGTGGCAGTGGAAGAAACATCCGCCAAGGCAGTCGCGACGTCCGCTGAAGAGGTCCCCTCATTCGCAGTGGGGGTAAGCACCGTCGATGTGCTACCGCCCAGACCGCGCACAACCACGAAAGCGACGATCGCCAGTACGGGAATTAATACAGCCATGATCCAGCCTGCACCCCGACGCCGAGGGGCAATCTCGGGGGCTGCCGTAGGAGGTGACACGGCTTCAACACGTTCAATGTAGGTAGTTGGCGCTGCAGCGATGCGCTCGAACTCCGGAAGAGGTTTTCCGGCCAATGCGGCCTGGTAAGCCTCTTTCAAGGCCCGGACGCTCGGAAATCGCTTCTCCGGCTTCTTGGC
Source organism: Anaerolineales bacterium (assembly GCA_004376465.1). Taxonomy (GTDB): domain Bacteria; phylum Chloroflexota; class Anaerolineae; order Anaerolineales; family E44-bin32; genus E44-bin32. The sequence goes on from SOJU01000060.1 coordinate 1,970, forward strand.
GCGGGCTTTGAGAATCCCGACGTCCAGATCAGGT
>SOJU01000290.1 GCA_004376465.1 Anaerolineales bacterium
TCATCGAACAGTTAGGGCAGGGAGGGATGGCCACGGTATTTAAGGCCTACCATGCTGCTTTGGACCGTTACGTTGCGATTAAAGTCCTCCACCCCGCGTTTAAAGAAGAACCTAATTTTCTTTCACGGTTTCAGCGAGAAGCGCGGGTGGTTGCGCGCTTGGAACACCCGAATATTGTCCCAATCTACGATTTCGCAGAACATAAGGGTCAGCCGTATCTCGTCATGAAATTCATAGAGGGCCAGACTCTCAAGGCGCGCTTGAATGAAAAACCTCTAACGAAGGAGGAAGCAGTCGAAATCGTTGATGCCGTCGGCGGTGCCTTGGCTTACGCTCATAAACAAGGCGTACTGCATAGAGATGTCAAACCCTCAAACGTCCTCTTAAGTCCTGATGGCTCGATTTACCTGGCTGATTTTGGACTGGCGAGGATGGCACAGGCAGGGGCGTCGACGTTATCGAAAGATGTTATGCTGGGCACTCCCCAATACATTTCCCCAGAACAGGGGCAGGGCGTGAGCGATCTGGACCAAGGGACCGACATTTATTCCTTCGGTGTGCTCCTCTATGAAATGGTCGTCGGCAGGGTTCCCTTCAATGCCGACACACCCTTCTCAATCATCCATGACCATATATACACACCCTTACCGCTTCCTTCCACATTGAACCCGAATGTGCCGGAAGTGGTGGAGAGAGTGCTCCTCAAGTCTCTGGCGAAGGATCGAAAGGATCGCTTTGAGAATGTGGAGCAGCAGGTTATCGCTTTCCGTAAAGCGGTCGTGGAGGGTGAGGGGGCATTTCTTGAAAAGATGGCTGTACAACCGGCTGCTGAGGATGGATCACGGGGAGAGACAAGCACACCGATAATCCCCGTTGACGTAATCGATGGAGATAAGGTTGCCGCGGAGAGGGAAAGACCCCCACGCAAACGCTGGCCCTGGATCGTAGCTGGACTGCTTATCAGTGTAGGGTGTTTGATAGCATTTCTAGGCTCTCTTAGTGGGGAGAATGAGACACCGGCTCCGGATCGTTCAAATCCACCTGTTGAAGTAATTGACGAGGGCCTCCCAGGCGAGCCGGAGCTATTGAGCCCAGATGCGCTGTTTCGTCACGCGGAGTCGCTCGTAGAGAACGGGCGAGATATTCTTGCCGCCCAGGAATTTCTCAAGGCGGGCAATCTCTTCTTGGACGAAGAGGATTACCTTCGAGCTGTAGACAGCTACTTGAGGGCGGTTGAAGTTCATGCTCCCACCGTGGAGCGCAGCCGGCTCGTTGAAGGACAATTCACACAAGCCATCTTCCTTGGCTCTGCTGATGAACGTGTTTGGCCATTGATTGAAAAGATCGAACAGTATAATTCGGATTGGCCAGTGGTTGCGATCGCCCGAGCGCGACAGATTCTATATGTAGGTGCTTTTGATGAAGCGCGGGAGATACTAGATAAAGTTTTGGAAGAGGAGCCTGGAAATCCGCTGGCGCTGGCCGTACTCGCTGAATACCATATCATGCTCGACGAGTTTGATGCCGCGGAGCGAATCATTGGTAAAGTGCTTGAGCTGTCAGATGATATGCCGTCTTGGTTGGCGGAACACTTTCAGTGGTTAGAGACAATGCTCCCAGAATAAACTTTGGGAAAAACTACCTGCTCACCCGTTGATGGAGGGTGAGTGTAAGAAGTAATTAGCCATCGACGAGTTTGAAAGGCTCGTCGATGATTTTTTCCAGGATCGGCCAACTATTTGTGGATTGGTGTTTTGACTTGCACACCTTTTAACACTTCAACAAGGAGCATGAGAGCCCATTGCTGAAGTGGACTCAAGCGGTGCCGAATTGCCGATCACCCGCGTCCCCCAAACCGGGGAGGATATATCCATGCTCATTCAACTCACGATCGATGGCCGCGAGGTGAATGTGGACATCGGGATGTTTTTTGTGTAGCGCTGATATACCCTCGGGCGAAGCGATCACGCCGATGAACTTGATCTTCTCTACGCCCCATT
>SOJU01000041.1 GCA_004376465.1 Anaerolineales bacterium
CCACTTAAGTTTCAGAGTTCATGGGGCAACCTCGCTCCGGTCACTCTCACGCTACACGCTGAACCTTTTCCCAGTGTTCCTCGTTTGGGGCGATTATCTCGCCAGCTCGAGACCCAAAACACGATTCATATTGGTTGTGGTAAGTTCAGCTCTCCTCTTGATATTGAGTGCCTTGTATTCGCTCTGGTTCTTCGTAGGGTGAGAATCGATCCCGGTCGCTGGACAACTCGCTGCCCCGCACAGAACTCGGGATCTTCGACAGCTGACCACGCTGACGTGGCGAAAAGCAACGATTGGATTCCTTCCTGGCCTCAGAGCTCAAAATCGTTAGGCGGATGGCATCTCGTATGAATCTCGATTAAGCGGTCGTGCTATGAAACCCGATGAATTGGCTATAGACATCATCTCTGAACTTGAATCCCTCCCTGAAATGAGAACCGTGCCAATGCGTCGTGTTCGGCAGAAATATTCAAAACGTCTACGATCCGAACCGGCAGTGTTTGTGCTTGAAGTGGCCCATTCGATTATCAACTCTGGAAGGCATCGTTGGGTTGCAAACGAGCTGATCCTTGATCATCCTCATGCATTTCATTCTTTGGATAGGGAAACGCTTGAAGACCTTGGGCAAGGGATAAACAGCTGGTCAACTGTGGATAGTTTCTCCCGTACTCTATCCGGGCCCGCGTGGAGAGAAGGAATTATATGCACTGACATAATACGTAGTTGGGCTCGTTCACCTGATCGATGGTGGAGGCGCGCAGCGGTTGTCAGCACTGTGGCATTGAATGTGAGATCTCGTGGTGGAGAAGGAGATGTTGGCCGGACCCTCGCCATTTGCGAAATGCTCGTTGATGATCATGACGATATGGTCGTAAAAGCATTGTCCTGGGCCTTGCGTGAGCTTACCGTTCATGAACCCGGAGCGGTTCGAAAATTCCTATCGAGGAATGAGCATGTTCTTGCCGCCAAGGTCAAGAGGGAAGTTCGGAATAAGTTGGAGACCGGGTTGAAGGATCCATGATCCATCCACCTGCCAAATGGTCTAGAGGGAACCCCCTATTCCATAACATCGTAGATTCAACCACAAATGCAACAAGGAAGAATGAGGTTATTGGCGTTCCCATTCTATACCCCCAATGAGTTCGCCAGGTTGACTCCCTGGGAATAAAATAATTGAAACGAATGCATCCCGGGTTTCAAACGGTCGAAAATCGCAAGGCCACTCCTGGGAACTTGGCCTGATGGTCCAAGGCCCCCTTATTCGGATTCGAACCCGAGATCTCTGGATACTTGGTTCGAATACAGAGTTGCATTTCGTAGTTGAAGCCAAGATAATGAATGTTCAACGAACCTACAATTTACGCTTCCATTTACGTTTAGTTTACGCCTGATGGATACACTGAAGACCGGTGGATCTTTCACCTCGTTGCTCATTGGTTCGAAATTCTGTCGCTGGTCTCATTGACCTGGTAAAAATAATTTTGTATGCGCTCTCAATGCGGGTTAATTTCGGTAAGCGAGTGTGGCTGCAACACAGATGTTTTCATCTATGAGATCTCGCTTCACATACAGACGCGGATAAAGGAGGCCACAGAATGAATTGCCCCGATTGTGGACATAAATCTGGACCAGGGTTGTTGAAGTGTTCCTCATGCGGCGAAATTTACGAACGGGAATCTTTGGAGACACTCCTTCATCTTGAGTATCTACTCTCCTGGATCAGCAAGCAGGAAAAAGCGATCGAAACGAGATCTTTCACGCACTTGCGTGAGGAAGTCCAGGGTGAGGTAAATAAGCTACGAGATGAGATTCTGCCATCTCGAGCGGTTATTCAGGAACCGGTACGACTTGCTAAAGTCTTCGACCTGCCGGCAGGGCAACCTGAGATCGCTCGAGAGCTGGCTGCCACCCAAGCCGTTCTTGACATCGTTCCAACGTGGACCGAAGCGGGAGTAAGCCAGGCGAGTGTAAACAACTTGCGAGATCATCTGATCGCATACGCCGATGCCCTCCGCGAAGCCTTGGATCCTGACACCCTGCCTGTTGAACAACCAAGCCGGCTCGATGTGATCGAGTTCGCACTCCAAAATATCGAATCCTGGTCGAATGCTGTGGATCTTCACTGGCAATATCTTGGAACCATCGAAATCCTTCTCAAACGTGAGCGCGAGGCAATTCTCACGCCCTCGCCCGTAGAGGACGCGCTGCCCCCTGTGATACCTGAACCCGTACCAGCCCCCAAGCCAACGGCACCTCCGATTGACTGGGCGGCGTTATGGGAACGGACATGGGGGTTCGTTGTTTCTGGAGCTCTATTGCGTGGCCTATTATATTTAGGCGCTTTTATGATCGTGGTCTCGGCTACAGTCCTGGTTGTCAGGTTTTGGGATATCTTCCCGCAAGCAGTACAACTGATCTTCATCGCCTCTGTACCTACCGCTTTTTATGGTGCTGGTTGGGCAGTTCGCGCAAAACTAAAACTGCCACAAGCTGGCACGGTCTTGGCTGGAATTGGTGCGCTGCTGGTTGCCGTGGACTTCGCTGCTGTTTACCAGTTTGGTGGGCTTTCCGACCAGATAGCGTTGATTCCGTATTGGCTGGTGGCATCGATCGTGTGCACGTTAATTTACGCCATCAGTTCCTGGCGGCTGCCCACAGAATTCTTCGGTTACGTCACACTCATCGGTGGGAGCAGCGCATTGCTAGCACTTACGGAGATGCTGCTCATGCCTCTTGAGTGGCAAGTAGCAGTCATGACGGCATCAGCATCTGGAATGGTCGTAGGTGCAGCTAGGTTAAGTCGAGTGGGCGATCGATATAGCTTTCTCGCGCGGGCGAGCCGGCGTTTTGCACAGATCCTTCTTTTTGCAAGTCTCGCCATCGTCCTTTTTATCCCGGGGCCTGCAGCCTTCGGCCAATTTGGAATACTGGTATTCGCCTCGCTAGGGTACGGATTATTGAATGGGTATTTTCCGCACCGGATAGTTGCACACGCGTCGGTATGGAGCACGATCGGTGCGTATGCATTCTTGCTTAGATCTGTTCACTTGTCTGTCGAGTGGTACGGGATGGCGGTAGGTGTTCTTACGATTCTGTATATGCTCGGTGAGCAATGGATGAAACAGCGAATTAACGAGAACACAGCAGTACGTAAAAATTTTTATACCGCTATAAAGGTCGCAACCTGGGCATTAACGGTTCTCTGTATCCTGCTTGGGTTCTTGGCGCTTGCCATCCAAATCTGGGCGGGCGTGATTACCCTCACACTCGCTGCACTTACCCTTGGTTGGAGAGCCCAGCTTCATAAAAAACCGGTTCTGGTTCTCGCTGCTGGAGGACTCTTCATTGCCCCCTTCTCCTTTGCCCTCCACCAGTGGCTGTTTGTTTATCAAGTACCGCAATCCGGCGCCTGGCTGATGGCAGGTTGGGCAGGTCTGTCTTTAGTTTATTTGGGGCTAGCCGTTTTAATGCGCAAGGCGGAAGCCTATGGGGCATGGCTCAACCTTCTGGCGCACGCCCTGGCCCCGGCAGCGTCTATCGGATTGATGATTAACTACTTTGCAACCGCAGGATCCTGGAGCAATGTGCCCACGCTTGTTGCGTTGGGCGCCGTTATTTCGGTCTATGTTGCCTCGGCGGTAATCCACGATAGCGGGCGCCATCCTGCTCTCTCAAACTATGTGACTGTATTGCTTCAAGAACCCGCCCCGTCATTCTTCATCTGGCCGGTGGGTTTCTTGCTGCCAATCTGGATATCAATTGCATGGGCTGGAAGCATCCTCCAAATGCCCTGGCTAGGCGTGGCGCTTGCGCAACTCGGTTTGGTGTATGTGGTGGTAGGAGAAATGTTGAGCCGCAGAAAGGCTGTGTACCGGTTACCGCTGCATGTTTACGCCTATCTGCTCTCCATCGTCGGCATCCTCGTGGCATTCGGAGATCAGTGGGCATTGCTGACCAGTTTATATCTCGTCGTAACGGTGCTCACGACGCTGGCTTTGGTCTATCGCAGGATTTGGGAGACCGCCCTGGCTGCGCTTCTATTCCTATGGCCTTTCCAATTGACCCTGGAATTGTCTCCTTTAACGACACATGCTTACTCGCTTGCGTATGCACTTCTTGCGAGTTTAGGCTACATCCCTCTGGGGCTGAGATTGGACAGGATCGCTCGAAAATTCGCCCTACCCGAATACGTCCTTGGGTATGCAGTTTCAGCATTTGCAGTAGCGACCTCGCTGCTTGGGCGATTTGATGTCTACGAATTGGATGTCCCCTGGATCGGGGTGGTGACTCCACTCATTGTGTCAGGTTTGCTGGTTTACAGTTCACACAAATTCAAATCAGTTCCATTTGCTTGGGCAGCTGTAGTGGCCTTTCCAATCTTCTTCGGTCAGGCACTCACCCTCTTCCGTGTAGCGCCTGAATACGATGCGACCTGCTGGGTGGTTTTGGCTTGTGTTTATATGCTGGTAGAGCGCGCATTAGCAGCTCGCGCAACAGTTGGGGAGAGGCTATGGCATTCCTTGTTCCGGATGCCATTAGTGGTGGGGATGAGTGTCCTCTATGGACTCGCGCTGATTCTGACGGTTGTCGGAACCTTGACACTCTTCTCTGGCTTGCAGGTCACTGACCATGTTGCGCTTATCCTGGCGCAATCACTCGCGGTAGGGCTCGCGGTACTGGCGGCCTGGATGTACCGTAGCCGCATACCGCTGTATGTCGCATCTTTCTTGAGCTTCTTCCCTTTCACATCGGCTTGGATCGTGTATGCGCCAATGCTCAAGATCGCCCAGTTTGCTTGGGTATGGATGGGTTTGGCAACAGTATTGCTTATCGCCGGATTCTCCCTTGATAAGCAGAAGGTTCGCTATGCCCACGCACCCTATCTGGCAGGATACCTCCTGGCCGGTTTTTCCCTCGCCTGGTCCGCTCAGGACCGTTTCGTCAATATCTATACTCTGGCTGCTGTGTTCGTCCTCATGGTTCTATCCCACATCGTCGTGCATAAAGGTTTGCATAAATCCTTCGACGACTGCATCCGTCTCGTCTGGCGGAAAACAGATACGATAGCACGGCGTGTGGCTCAGCTTGCGTTTCTTTGGTCGGCGGCCTGTGCCCTTCCGGTTTGGTTAATTCAATTGCTCACGTATGCTGAAGTTTCGCTTGCCTGGCGGGGGTTGGCGCTCGCGCTCATTGCACCGCTCTATATCGCCCTCGGATTGCTCTTAAAGCGCGTGAAAGCTGATTACACCTGGCCACTCTACGGCATCGGCTACCTCCTCACGATGATCGGTGCGATGCTGGCTTTCGATGACCAACTACTCGGTATTGTCGTCCTTGCGCTCAATGCCGTGGTCTATGCTTCCTCAGCCTATATCTTCCGTCAGCCATTCTGGCTTTATCTCTCAAACGTCCTCATCCCCGTCATTGCGCTGCTTAGCTTGCATTACAACCAGAAATTGACGGCGCCATGGGTGTCGGGGATTTTCATGGGGTTAGCATATTTGTATCTCTTTGTTGGGTTGTTGTTTGAGCGGAATAAGGACGAGGCGAAAGAAGGTATCTCTCCATTTGCGTTGACGTTCTTCGCGCCGGGGTTATTACTCAGCGCCATCGCCATAGGAACTGCAAGCGGGGAGAAGACTCTAGCGTTGACGATTTATTCCTGCGGGGTTGTATTCTATGCGCTCTCTGCTTGGGCTTTTCGCGAGTCGATATTTCTCTACCCGGCCGCGTGGTTGGCCGCCGTTCCCTATTATCTCGTGATGACCCTTACACCTTTGCAGGGTGAATGGTATGGCATAGGCTGGCTGCCGCTCATCCTTGGTTACTTGATGTTGGGGAGATTCGTTTTTCAGAAGACCTCTCTCGGCATTACGAACCTGAGCACATTCGTTAAATCCCTCTTCCATCCTGCTATGCCCTTCTACCTGTTGGCTTACGCCCTGAGCGTGAGCATGATGGTGCTCTCTTACCAGGATCCACTTGCACTGGCAATCGCCTTCACGGCGGGCGCGGGGGTCTATTTCCTTTCAGCCTCGATCTTCAGGCATTTCGTTTGGCTCTATCCGGGGCTGCTCGTAACGCACTTCGCCACAGCAGCGTTTTTCGCGCTTCGACCTTCGGGTGTCCCCTATATCTACATCACCTTGCCATTCCTCGCTCTAACTTGGCTTGTCGCCATGATGGGACAGTGGTTTGCCCGTCGCTTCCCGATAGCTCGTCAACCAGATGACGGCAGTTGGCCCTTTGTCGGATACCTGCTCACACCTTCGTGGGCGCAGCCCTTCCTTCTCTTCACGTGCCTCAATGTCATCTTATGGCAAGTTCTCGCGCAAAACAGTTTCGACACTGCGATAATTCTCGCGATTGGCAACGCACTCCTGCTGGGCACTTTCGCAGTGATGTGGCTGGATACCGCGCTGGCGTACGGCTCGCTGGCTCTCCTGCTCTTGGCAATAAGCAATCGGCTCGGATGGATAGGAGTACCTTTTGCGGATGCGTTAGCCTGGGTGGGAGGGATCGGTTTTGGCTTCTATATACTGGCTTGGATAGGTGAATGGATCATGACGCAAGGGCAGAGAGCCGCACGGGTGCTCAGTGTTTGGCTCAAGCCGCTTGAGGTCATGTCCATTCTGTTGACTGCAACTGCGGTCTTGGGAACGCTGCCGCAAGTCACAACCTACACTCTCGCTGGGATATCCTCGCTGGCTTTCGCTGGTGTACTTTATCTCACTATCGCCTACCGCGGTCGACATATCCGCTTGAGTTATCTTGGTTTGGCTTTGTTGGAGTTGGCTTGGGTGTTTGTCTTGCTTGATCGAAGTGTGACGCAGCCGCAATGGTACGCCATCCCCGCCGGCTTGTACTTTGTGTTTGTGGGACACCTGGAGCGCCGCCAGGGCCGAAAAAGCTTCGCTGCTCTTGTTGAGGGCTTTGGTCTTACAGTGCTGTTGCTGACATCATTCATCCAATCGCTCAATGGCGCGGCGGGCTTCCCCTACTTCCTCTTGCTGCTGGTGGAGGGCTTGGTGGTCATCTGGTGGGGCGCCGCGCAAAGGCGTAGGATCCCCTTCTTCCTGGGGATTGGTGCGAGCGC
>SOJU01000238.1 GCA_004376465.1 Anaerolineales bacterium
TTATCTATACGATCTTTGACCAATAACCTCCCACAGGTTTTGAACGTGCGGGAGGTTTGCGTAAGGAGTGAATCCGAAGTCATTTGAGAGAAACCAATAGCATTTAGTCTGGAGCGATTAATTTACTTGAGAAGATCCAATAATTGGAGAAGATTCCTGGTGATCCTCGCAGTAGCTCCCCAGATTACCTCCCCCTGATATGGTTTGAAGGCATAAATCGGAAAGTGTGGACCGGAAACAGAAATATCCTCGAAGAGGGTTTCTAAGTGTGCAGGATTCGACAACCACTCTATGGGAACACCAAACACGCTTGCGACTTCTATCGGATTTAACGTCAGCTTATAAGGCCAAGGGATCACTCCAACAACTGGAACGATTTGAAACTGCGTGATGGTGAGCAGTGAGTCGAGTCTGCCCAGGATTCTGACCTCCGATGGGTCGATGCCAATTTCCTCCTGTGTTTCTCGCAGCGCAGCGCTCTCATAGTTTTCATCATCGGGCTCAATAACCCCGCCTGGAAACGAAACCTGACCACGATGGTCTTCGACTTCATCGGTACGTTTTGTGTACAGGGCATGCCAGGCACCATCATGGATGTAGAGAGGGATGAGTACCGCAGCCAGGCGAGCATCCAATTCATCTTGGATACCGGGATTTTGCGAGAGGAGAACCTCCTGAAGGCGTTTCGTGAAATCATCCATAGGTTAATAATTAAGCACGTAGGATCACGCTTCCTCCGTAAGCATACTGTGTGTCGTAGTCTTCAAGGTGCTGGACTTGATCCGGAAGGATGCGTCCTCCACACGGATACTATTTCCCGGGTGTAAAGAAACGAGCATTAAAAGCCCTGCTAAGTCATTTCGTGTGCATCCGCCGGGCAAAAACTAGGTATCCCGTGTGCGCGATCATGCGATCCGTGGGGCGTAGACGTTCTGCAACTGGTTTATAGAAGCGCAGCAGGATTTCGGCTACATCGGCCGAATCGAAATGCTCTTCCTCGATCTTCCTAAGAAAAGCTGAAACCTGGTTGGTTGTCGGCAGGATCGTCCCCAGCACACCTCCATTAGCCAGAACCTCGTGAATTTGAGAGAGATACAATTCCGGTCTCGGTAGATCCAGGAAAACTGCGTCGACATCCTTTTCGGCAATTCCATCGGCGATATCTTGCAGGGTGAACTCCACACGATCCATTAAACCGACGCGCTCGAGATTTTGCTTGGACAGATCCTGCATATCCTCACGACGATCGTATGAATATACTTTCCCATGCTCTCCCACCATCCAGGCAAATGCGGTGGTCAGGGCGCCAGAGCCTGTACCCGCTTCGAGGACACGCGTTCCCGGTCCAATCGATAGGCGCAGGAGGATGTACCCGATATCTTTAGGGAATATGATCTGCGAGATTCGGCGTGTGTTGCGGACGAGGTCATGCAGCGTGGGGGGAAGGAATACATAGGATGTTCCCAAATGTGTTTCGACATCCCGCCCCCATGGCGAACCTATAAGATCGTTATGGAAGATAGATCCCTTGTGGGTTTGGTACTCACGATCGGCTTCGAGCTTGAAGATCGTCTGTTTATTATTTGGCAATTGAAGCATGGCTAGATCGCCAACCTCTGCGATTCGCATGACTGCAGCCTCCTTGCAAAGTTGCACATATTCTAATGGTAAATAACGCCTGCAACCCTATTCTATCCGGCAATTAAGCAGGCTTGGATCCTACAACGCGCAGCACACGCGCTCGCTTTTGTTCGATAATTTCAAATCGTGGGCTAAAGCCCGCCTCTTGGAGTGGGATTTTCCACTCCTCTCGCGGCTCGCCTGACTGTCCTGTGAAGCGGTAAAGCCAGGCAGCAAACCGGTCTGCGAGAGAATCTCCCGTGATCTGAACGAGTCCAACGATGACGAGTTCTCCGCGCGGCTGTAAGACTCGGAACGCTTCTGTAAGCGTTGCCGTATCGACGATATATTCACTTGGAAAGGTGGCGATGATGTCAGAGAAGTGATTCGATCGGAATGGAAGCGCTTGCGCACGACCCTGGGTGAGCATCGGGGTTACACCCCTGCGAACAAGATTGCGCTGTGCGCGCTTGACCATTTGAGTCGATGGTTCCAATCCGACGGTTCTATGGACTGATCCTGAGAGATCGGCAAGCAAGTGTCCCGGTCCGGAACCCAGCTCAAGAAGGTCGCCGATTTGGAGCGAGGGCGTGGCAGCGGACTGCCATTTCTGCCACTGTCCCATAGACGTTGTCCAGGCGACGAAGTCATACGCCCAGGAGAGGGTTGTATACAGGTGCGTGAAGAAGAAGCGCAGGAAAGAAGCGATAAGTTTGGATGTTATTTCCCACATCCCGTTCTATACGTGTGTAGTTCGATATTTTCTGAGGCGATTGCCGAAAGGGCACTCTGATCGGTGAGAGCAGCTAGTTCCTGCTCACGGATGCGGTTGTAGCCGCTTGTCTGCTCGAGCGTTTCATCGGAATATCCAGGATGGCACATCATCTCGCTCACACCGTTTGGCAGTTCTTCTAGGAGCTTGATTAAGTGGTCCAAGACCGCGTACTTTCCAAAGAAGCTGGCATAAAAGTAATCTGGGTGTGGAATGGCGAATTTCTCCAGTTGTACTTTTGCCTGTGTTCTGCTGAAGTCGATCATGTTGGCAGGATAAAGCTCTAATAAATCTTCTTCGCGAAAGTCATTCGGAAACGGAGTGCGGACACCGCAATCATACTCCACTGCAAGTTCGGTCAGAAGATTCCAGATACCAATATTGGCTAACACCAGGTGGTGATGGCTGTCGAGATGGTCAAGTTCCATCTCGGTTTGAAGGAAGCGCTCGATCTGTGCTTTACACTCTATCTTGACTTCCGCGAGGTCTAGCATCTCCGGGTTGCTGAAGATTAGATCCTTCCCGTGAAATACCCCGCTCGCATCGATTAGTGTAGGGACTCGATCAGGCGGTGTGAGGGGTTTACCGAAGGTGAGATTAAGGTGAACACCGAAGGCCAGAGTGGGAGCACAATCCATTCCTCTGCGTACGTCTTCGAGGGCGCCGGGCAAGTTGATCATAACGGTTGTTGTTGTGACGAGACCGTTTAGGTGGGCATCGCAGATTCCCCGGCTGACGGATGGAGTGCGCCCATAATCATCTGCGTTTACGATCAACCTGCGGTTCACGGTGTGTAGAGGTCCAATCGAGCAGGGAGCACTCGGTAACGAATCGTCGTTGCATCTTCAGATTTTATCTCCCCATCCGCCTGGATAGGTGTACCTGGAGAGCAGGTGATCTCGAGTTGTCGTGTGTGATGCTGGTGGATAGCAGGATCATGAATGTACTCACCGCTGATTGTTCTGGGGAGCAGGGTGAGCATTTTCCAGTGGGTCGGAGCATGCCCATAGACGAAGGTAAGTAAGCCGTCTGTGGGGTTTGCATCGGGCGCCATTTTGAACATACCACCTGTCACGGGGCAGTTCCCGACCGACACCAGGGACACAGGCCCTTCATACTCGCCATCATCCCAGCGGATATGCATTTCATATTCCGGCTTTGCAGCGATCGCTCGCAGCGCCGCCACAAGGTAGCGGATCACGCCTCGCAGCCAGGTCATGCGAATGTTATAAAGCGTCACGACAGGTTCTAATCCAATCGCGGAGTTGTTATCAAAGACCCAGTCGTTTACCTGGCCCAGGTCGATCCGGCGTGTCTTCCGTCCGAGGACTGCCTGAAGAGAGCCTACGATATCCAGCGGAAGCCCTAAATTACTTATGAGATCGTTTGCCGTCCCCAGCGGGATGACGCCGATGGGTCCAAGCACACCGTCTGGATTAGCCTGGTAGAGTCCGTTAATCACCTCGCCTATCGTTCCATCCCCCCCGGCAGCGATAATCGGATCTCTTCCCTCGCGTGAAGCTTGTTCCGCAAGTTCGGTCGCATGCTCTGGGCCTTGAGACAGCACGACCTCACAGTCGAGGGATAATTGCTTGAGAGCATTGACGATCTCAGGCGCTTGTTTTCCCGCGTTCCATCGATTTGAGTACGGATTGAGAATGACTATTCCAGACATTGTCACCTACCTCATGTAATTAACAAAGACTGAAGCGAGTCCCAAGAAAAGTGCAAATCCAACACTGTCAGTGACTGCTGTAACGAGCACGGTTGAAGCGAGCGCAGGGTCCGCCCCGACCCATCTCAAAATAAGCGGTACGAGCGTCCCAATCACTGTGGCGAGGATCATGTTCCCAACAAGAGCGAGGCCGAGGACTAAACCCAAGATTTCATTCCCCGTCCATAGGTAAACACCCACAGCAGCAGCAGCGCCGATGAAGAGACCTTGAAATAAACCAACTACAGCTTCTTTTGTAAGTGTTCGCCAAGCATCGCGTGGCTCGATCTCGTCTAGTGCGATGGCGCGGACAATGATGGCCAGCGTTTGTGTGGCTGTATTCCCGCCTAATCCAGCCACGACAGATAGAAACGCGGCCAGCAATGCAACCTGGGCAATAAGAGATTCGAATTGGGAGATAACCCAGGAAGCGAAGAGCGCAGTAATTCCGCTTAAAAATAACCAGGGCAGTCTTCTGCGAACGGAGATACCAATTGGGCTGTCAAAGGAAAGATCGGAATCAGGGACATTCGCAAGGCGGTAAATATCCTCCGTCGCCTCTTCTTCGATAACATCCATCAAGTCATCGTAGGTGATCACACCGCGGAGACTGCCGGCATCGTCAACGACAGGCATCGCTGCCAAATCGTAGCGGATCATAAGGCGGGCAACGTCTTCCTGATCCAGGTCTGTTTGGGCGGAGATCACATCGGGGTCCATGATCTCACTGATCCTTCGATTCGGGTCAGCGATTACTAAATCACGCAGTCCTATGACACCGAGCAGTTTTAAATTTTGTTCGACAACATACAAATAGTAGGGGGTGTCGGATCCCAATGTTGTCTGGCGCAAATACTCAATCGCCTCAGCTGCGTTGATCTCCGGCGCTAAAGTGAGGAGATGGGTGGTCATTAAGCCACCGGCAGTTTCATCGGGGAAAACGAGCAGAGGAATTACGTCATCGGAATCTTCCATCTCCGCCAAAGCATCTGCGGCGAGTCTGGGCGGTAGGTCACCCAGGATATCTGCTGCCTCGTCCGGTTCCATTGCATCGAGGATGTCTGCGAGGAAGGGCGTCGAAAGCGTCTCGGCTACGTCGGCTGCTTCCTCGTCGTCGAGTTCCTCGAGCAGGTCGGCTGTGTCGTTGATGTCGAGTTCGGGGAGGATTACGGCCTGGTCCTGATCGTCGAGATCGGCGAAGGCCTCAGCTCGATCTACGGGGTGTAGATGAGTAAGCGCGGCGATTGCTTCCTCGACGCGGTTTGCTTCGAGAGCTGTTCGAATCGTTTCTAACGTGGCGTCGATCATTGAAGGTTCCACGCATGCTCCCGGGAGGATTGATCTTTCCCCTTGACCCTGGCTTCAGCAGTTCCAAAGGTTTTGGGACATATCCTTCAAGGAGTCGCGTAGAACTTGCAGCGAACTCTAGAGGGGCAGTAAACCTTGGGTCAATTAAATATAATCTTTTCTCAAAACACTCTTCATTTCAGTTTTCGGGGACCTGCACTTCCGATCCCATGCAGATTCTGTTCTGCATAGTTGATCGGATAGGGCTTTTCCCTAGATGGGTGGATTGTAGCATTCTAGCAGAGGGTCGTCAAAAGAGAGCACTCTGATCGTTACTCACAGCTTTTAATAATTGGGCTTTCCTGCAAGATTGTATCTGGGACAGGCGGGCTTGCGCTGCGTTCCTCCGCCCGGAGCTAAACCTCCGGGCTCAGTACTTATAAAACCTCCCGCAGGATAGGAAAACCTGCGGGAGGTTGTAATATATTTCTGGTTATTTACTCAAACTTTGGTAGTCAGCGTCTGCGGCTGCTTGAACCTGAAATCCGCATCACCCAATACAGCAACTGGAGGAGTGCTGTGGCCAGCGCGGCGACATACGTAAACGCTGCGGCCCTTAAAACCGAGTTAACGCCATTCTGATCTTGTTGGGTCTGGATCAGCCCGGTTTCTGCTAGGAGAGCTTTTGCTCGTGAGGAGGCGTTAAGCTCGACGGGCAGTGTGGCCAGTGCAAAGAGCGCACTAGTTGCAAAGGCAGCAACACCAAGCCAGGAGATATTTACGACTTGCAGCATCAACCCGATGATGATCAGGATCCAACCAAGAGAAGACCCGATATTTACTACAGGAACGAGTGCCGATCGCAGTTTAAGGGGGAAATAGTCCACCTTGTCCTGCATTGCATGCCCCAGTTCGTGGGCGGCGATAGCCATAGCAGAGACGGAAGCCGGCTCATACACACCGCGGGAAAGGTGTAAAGTCTTGCTGCGAGGGTCATAATGATCGGTTAATTTCCCGCCAGTGGGTTCGACACGCACGTCGCTTAACCCGCCGTATTGGATCAAGCGGTTGGCGGTCCCCGCGCCGCTAATCTGTGCGCTATTTTCTATCCGGCTCCATTTCTTGTAGGTTGAAGAAACCCACCACTGAGCGAATATCATCAGCAGGAACGCTGGAGCCATTAAGCAAAGATAGGTTGTGTCGAAGTACATTTAATCAACCCCTTGATGTTGATGACTATTTTGTGAGCAGCTCTATTGCCTTCTGGAGCTGAGGGTCGATGCCGGCATCGAAGTCCTCTTCTGTGTACGAGACCTCATAATCAGGTTCTAATCCCTCCCCGGCGATTTGTCTCCCATTTGGTGTATACCAACGAGCGACGGTCACACGCACAGCACCTTCTTCTCCAGTGAGAGCAATCCAATTTTGCACCGAGCCTTTCCCGAATGTCGTCTCACCCACGAGCAGGCCGCGCCCATGATCCTGGATTGCGCCAGCTACGATCTCCGAGGCGGACGCGGATCCGCCATTCACAAGTATGATGAGAGGCACATCGGTTGCCAGACCATCCCCAAGGGCTTCATAAACCTCTTCGCTTCCATCGCCGAATCTCTCGGTCATGATCACGCCATCTTCAATAAACTCTGAAGCCACTTCGATTGCCGTGAGCAGGAA
>SOJU01000006.1 GCA_004376465.1 Anaerolineales bacterium
GTCTTTAATCGCAATATTCTCAAGACCGCATCGTCTACTTGCTGGGCAAACAATTCATCTTCATCGTATTTATTCGCGAAGAACTCAAGTGTCTTGATTATTGTGGTGTATTCGTCAGGATCGCTATCGTCCCGAAAATTGGAGAGCATTAATAAGTCGTTCCCTGCGAGAAAGGCATCCCTTGCAACAAGGTGCCCTTTGAACTCCTGTTCCGATGGATCTTTAAAGCGTCGGATCGCGTTTGACCCGAGCGAATCGCTCACTGTCACACCGCCACCCTCCCGCCAGTCATGAAGCTGTTCAAGTTCCATCAATGCGGTCAAGGCTTGTGGATCAAGGCTAATCGGCCGAGTTGTTGCGCGAATATTTCCGTGAAATCCCTGGTAGCGGATATGCCCCACTAAAAGCCCATCAACCGTGGTGGGACTTTCCCCTGGTTTTGACGTGGTGACAGCAAGGAAGGGAGCTAGATCGGTATGCGTGAGTTGTTCAATGGTTTTTCGGACCGTAGCGATTTCCTCATCGATTGGCCTGTCGCTGCTTCCTAAGCCCGGGAAGTGTTTCACGATTACAGCCAACCCATCTTGTGATCCGTTGTGAAGCCCACGAACAAACTCTTCACCCATTAGCCCGACCCAAAAGGGATCGCCACCGAATGATTGAACACCGATATCTCCGCCTGTAATTTGTGGCTGCTCCAGTACATCCAATGAAGGGCCAATGACCATATTGAACCCCAGAGCTTCGAGCTCTCTTCCGAGGATCTCACCCGCTTCCAGTGCCAGGGTTGGATTCCAAGTCGCTCCGATAGCCATTTGAGATGGGATATCGGTCATTCCGTCAAGTATCTCAGGGATCCCATTAGCGCTGCCTGGCTCCTCGCTAGCAATGAAAAGTGGAATGTAAGCGGGTTTGCTGCTGCTTATGAAGGGTTGCTCGTCGTTGTCGCTTGATAACGCCGCTTCGTAACGACTTTCTTGAAGGGTTCCGATCAGCGTTTGCAGCGAGCTAAATGTATCCGGTTGATCAGCAAAATTATCGTTCCCTCGTTTCAAGAGAACACCAGAGACATGATAGCTAATAATTAGATCGATGATCTGATCGCTTGGCGTGACTGTTGAGCCATTTAAGGTGACGATAAAAAGCTGCCCCACGCGCTCACTAGGCGTCATGGAAGCAAGCAGCTCACTCGCATAGTCCATCTCTGGTGAGTTAAATTGAGTGTTCCCCAGGTTAAATGGAACAACCAGGAGAATTAATATCAGCGCCAACCGAAATTTACTCATAAGACCAGTATACTTTCTTGAATAGGTGTATGTTCAAATGATGTTACTGAAAAGCCTCGGCCTGCAAGATCTTTCTCAGAGCAACCCTGCGATTATGGCCCGACATCAACTCAAGTTTTCTGATGCCCAAAGGATCAATGCTATCCCGGAGCAACTTCAAATCTTCAGTTGAAGGAGGTTCGGTGATTTGTACGGGCTCCTCGATTTCAATTTCAAAACCTGTTTTCGCCTTCACTCTTTCAACTTCTATTCCCGGATGCACTGAAACCAATCGCATCTTTCCGTTCTTATAATCAAAAGCTCCCAAATCGGATATTAAATACTTTGGTCCTGCTCCACGACGTCTAATAGTATGATGACCAAGGCCTGAAAGAAAATCTAGCTCGCGAACAAAGGTCACCCTAGTGTGCCGTGGCACATATAAATAAATGTTATCCATAAACACTGTCACATCAGGTATTCCACCTGTGCCCGGCATCCTCATTCGCGGATGCGCGAAATCTTTTCCAAAGGCAATGTTATTGAAATTGCCAGATTGATCGACCTGACCGGGCCTGAAAAACTCTTTCGGTTTAATGCGTGGCAGAAGATCTGCTGCTGCCTGAACGAAACCTACCGAAACCATTGCTTGACCAAGCCACAGGGCTTCAACATTCGCCAGCCCGAGAGGTGCTCCCGATCGACACAACGTCTGTCCAATTGCCGATGCAAAGTATATCTCCGAGGCATAAGTGTGCCATGCAAGCAGATATCCGGCAGCTACAAGGGGAGTAGCTATCCCCTGCGCCAGAACGTCACCGTCTTCGACCTGCCTGGCGATACAGGTACATATTAGCTCGTCAATAGTCCACTGCTCAGCAGCCATCGTTTGTCACCCCATGTCAGGTCGTAAGCCCAATAACCTTTTTAGCAATGTCTGGTTTATCTGTAATCAATCCATCGACACCCATAGAGAGTAATTTCATCATCACAGATTCTTCGTTGACGGTCCATACGTTCACTCGATTTCCAGTAGCGTGATGCTTAGCAAGCATCTCTTGGTTAACTAATGATACCTCTGGGTGCAATGCAAAATAATTCGTAAACACTTCGATGACGCCTCGTACTATTTTAGGGCCGTCTCCGGTCAATGCCGCACGGCGAATCTTCTCTGAAGCTCTCTGGGCCTTAATCAAGGCTATCGGGTTGAAAGACGATAAAAGAACACGGTCTGCTAGACCTTTCTTCACTACTAAATCAATTACGGTTTCTGGCAGGTGGTCCAATGGCGATGCGTAATTTTTCAATTCGACATTGATCAAGATCTTATTGCCCACAGCAGAAAATACATCTTCCAAGGTCGGAATCTTCTCTTCGGCAAATCTAGCGTCAAACATCGACCCTGCATCAAGCTGCGTAATTTCCGCGACCGTCTTTGAGGCAACACTGCCGCTTCCATTTGTCGTGCGCTCTAGAGATGGGTCATGAATGACGATAGGGGTGCCATCCGCGGTCAGCATTGTATCTAATTCAATAGCATCCGCTCCCATCTCTACAGCAAGTTCAAATGCAGCAATCGTATTTTCGGGTGCATACATAGACGCCCCGCGGTGAGCGATCACCAGCGGGGCTGAGGATTCCCAATTGCGGTTCTCCGGCATATTACAGCTCTACAAAATATGCTTTTGCCGCGCGATTGAGAAGATCTTTTGTCATCTTCGGATCGACACTTATATAGCGAGAAATATCCAGGATTTGATCACAAATATCTCGCGGGTGAGATGCTCTCATCTTTCGGTTGCGCTTTATGTACCACTCCTGTAAAAGATACGCGAGGCCACTTTCGGAATATTCAACGCCTTTAGCCTCAGCAACCACCTTGAAGATGCCGCGGTATGCTTCATAGGATGGGTCTCCAACCTCGATTTTATGTCGCAAACGTCGCAAAAACGCTTCGTCGACAAGGTCTTTTGGCGGAAGATTTGTTGAAAATACGACCAGCACATCGAAAGGAATTTCGACTTTTCTTCCTGTGTGAAGTGTGAGGTAGTCAATCCTGTTTTCGAGAGGCACAATCCACCGATTAAGTAAGTCACGTGGACGAACCTGCTGCCGGCCAAAGTCGTCGATGAGGAAAACGCCGCCGTTTGCTTTTACTTGGAACGGTCCTTCGTAGAATTTATTCACATCGTCGAAAACAAGGTCCAATCCCTCCATCGTCAATTCGCCACCGGTGACAATGAAGGGGCGGCGGATCCGGACCCAACGTGGATCTCTCTTAGATGAGGTTTTTAATGATCCGGTTCCTTCGGATGAGTGCTCTTCGTCTGGAGAAAGGACATGGTTTACTGAATCGTAGAGCTTCACAACCTGTCCATCGATATCAATAGCGTAGGGAATGTACATGTCCTCTTGGAGAAGAATATTCCCGATCGCTTTCGCAATGGATGTTTTACCATTTCCGGGTGGCCCGTAAAGGAAGATCGAAGTTCCCGAGTTAACCGCCGGGCCAATCTGATTGAACGTTTCTTCATCGAGTATGAGTTCTTTAAGGGCAGATCTCATCGAATGCTCATCGACCGTGGGTCTGCCCCGGCTCTGTTTTAGGATTGAATCGTTATAAACTGCTAGCGGCACTGGCGCCGGGCCCGCATATTGGCTTCGTTCCAGAGCTTCCCTCGCACGCGCAATACCAGCTCCGGTAATAGCATATTGATAGGATCCTTCGCCGAAGCCCACCTGAGTTTTAACTTCTACGAACTTCTCTCGTTTAAGTACCTCTAGAATCTGATCCGTTAACCCCGCAAATGGGAGCGACATCGCTTCGCTTACTTTGAAGCCGGTCATGTACCCTCTGAAATACAATATCTTTAACGCCAAATCTTGAAGCCAAAGCTGAGAAAGGCCGGTGTCGGATACACGACTCACCGGCGGGGGCACAAAACTAAGATTTGAGGTTGTTGGCCGATCATCAACTGCCGAAGCTCTAACAGGGCTTCTTGGTAAAGACATCGCATATCTCCAATACTTTGCATAAATGCTATGTTCTATGTTTCAATAAGAGTAACCCGATTATATATACCCATACCGCCGTGAGCAAATAGTAAGTTGTGCCCACATCGATCGAAGGGTAAAATACCCCTATGAAACTTAGCGTTGTGATCCCCGTTTATAACGAATACGATACCATCGAGATGCTCCTCGAAAGAGTGATGTCTGTCGGGCTTGCAGATGAAATCATAATTATCGATGATGGATCGACAGATGGAACACGAAAACTCTTGCGGGAACTAGCGCCCGCCCATGAGATCATTCATCTCATTCTTCACGAAACGAATCAGGGCAAAGGAGCTGCGGTGCAAACAGGATTCCAGGCAGCGGCTGGCGATCTGATCCTTATTCAAGATGCTGATTTGGAATACGATCCCCGAGACTACGTCACGCTTCTGAAACCCATTCGCGAAGGGGTTGCAGATGTCGTCTATGGGTCCAGATTTCTCGGTGCTCCTCGGCGCGTGACGATGTTCTGGCACATGATTGCCAATAAAATGCTCACACTAATGACTAACCTTCTCTACAATAGCATCCTCACAGATATGGAGACCGGCTACAAACTCTTCAAGAGCGAAATAATCAAAGATATCCCGCTCCGCTCGAAGCGCTTTAATATTGAGCCTGAAATAACTGCGAAATTGCTCAAGCGGAAGGTCCGCATTTTTGAAGTTCCGATTACCTTTAACCCCCGCGAATATGACGAGGGAAAGAAAATCGGATTAGGAGATGCATTCGAGGCTGTTTGGTCGTTAATTAAATATCGATTTATGGATTAACTTCTTCACAAACTACGAGTGGATGTCATTCTGCGCTACTCAGGAGTCGAAAGGCTCCTCAGAATTACACACCCACGAGTTGCCTGAATAGCTAAATTCCTTCCACTTGATACGTTCCCCTATTTTCAGGAAACTGAACATCTACAATGTTCAATTGTAGCGATTCGTAACCAAGGTAGCTATTCCTCTCCAATCGATAGGCTATATCGATAAACTCTGGAAGGCGTTCAACTATATCTCCCATACGGAATGCGATTGCATCGAATGATATTGACGATTTCCTTAATGTCATCTTTAGATGCGATTTATCCGCCCCAACTAGACGGCTATCCCGAACTTGCACCTGCTCGGTACAAAATATTGGCCAATTATTTCCTTGACCACATGGTTGTAATAGATCAATAAATTTCATTATTCCTTCCCCTAATTCGTTAAATTCAACTTTCGAATCAATCGCTAGGGTCGCTACTAATTCCTCATCTCCCAATTCCTGCTCAGCAATAGCAGCCAAACGTTTCTCAAGCGCTTGAATATTTTCATTTCGGACGCTGAATCCTGCGGCTGCTTCGTGCCCTCCAAAGCGATCGAGAAGATCAGAGCATTTCTCCAGTGCTGCCGTTATATGAAAGCCAGGGATGCTCCTAGCGGAAGCACGCGTGTGACTCTCGCCGACTTTACCAACAATGGCTGGCCGATAATATTCATCGCAGATTCTTGAGGCAGCGAGGCCAACAACTCCTTCGTGAAAATCTGGTTCTGCTATCCATAATATGGATTCAATATCGCTGCGCTTAAAGGTT
Organism: Anaerolineales bacterium; assembly: GCA_004376465.1. GTDB lineage: Bacteria > Chloroflexota > Anaerolineae > Anaerolineales > E44-bin32 > E44-bin32. The sequence goes on from SOJU01000006.1 coordinate 5,896, forward strand.
TCTATCGCTCGTTCGACCACATCTAGCGTAAGTTGTTTTCGCTTATTGTTTAGCTGCTCGAGTTCTTTAGCTAACTCACTCGCCGTCTGTGGTTTATTTGCGATAAGTAACTCGTATGCAGTGAGTGCTGATTGCACTCTGCCAGCTGCATTCAATCTGGGTCCCAGCCCAAAGCCGATTGAGGATGAATCAATCCCCCCTTCTCTATAGCCTGAAACATTAATCAGCGCCTTTAACCCTATCCGTGGGGATGAGTTGATAACATCCAATCCCATTTTAACAAGGGCACGATTCTCGCCTGTCAATGGAACCATATCTGCAACTGTCCCAATCGCAACTAAATCGAGAAGTGCCTTCTCTTTCGAAGAAAGTAGTCCCTTTTCTCTGAAAATCGCCTGTGCTAATTTGTAAGCGACACCTACGCCAGCTAAACCTTCGTATGGATAGTTTGTGTCAACTCTATGTGGGTTAAGTAAAGCGAACGCTTCTGGCAGCGCATCCCCTTGAATATGGTGATCGGTGATGATTACATCAAGGCCCAGTTTAGCCGCATGCGCCACTTCTTCGATGGCTCGTACGCCGCAATCGACGGTGATCAAGAGCTTAGCGTTCGACGCGGCGATACGCTCTACTGCCCGATGGTTGAGACCGTATCCCTCTGCAAACCTGTCCGGGAAGTATACACTGACGAATGCCCCAACCTCCCTCAACGCCTCGGCCAACAAGGCAGTTGCAGTGACCCCATCTGCATCGTAGTCACCGTAGATAATGATCTCCTGGTTCTCTTCTAGCGCCCTATTGATCCTTGAAACCGCATCCTCCATCTCCTTAATTAAATATGGATCAATTTCAATGAACTCTCCCGGATCCAGGAATTCATTGACGCTATCTTCTGTTAGATATCCCCGATTAAAAAGGATCTGCTGTTCGATCCGATTGTAGGATGGCAGGGATTTACTTACTTCAGAAGGGGGGATTTTGGGGATGATCCATTTCATTGTATACATTCACCTTTTACTCGTACTGGAATACAAAGATTCTTCTTTCTATTCGGAGTGTACCTTACTATATGTTTCTTGTTTGCACTTGCGTACTTACGATCGACATCGAATATGGGTGCACCTTTCCGTAAAATCCTGGGATATGCTACGATGACCCTATGAACGTTGTATTTATGGGCTCACCCGAATTCGCAATCCCCTCTCTCGATGCTCTTTCCGCAGAGCATGATATTGATCTCGTTGGTGTATTTACTCAACCTGACCGCCCTGCCGGTCGAGGGCGGAAATTAAGATCTTCACCCGTTAATCTGCGCTGCAACGATTTGGGAGTTAGGTTCTATCAACCAGATTCCTTGAAATCGCCTGAAATCATTTCTATTCTTCAAGCCCTAAATACTGAGCTTATCATCGTAGCTGCATACGGCATGATCTTGCCACCAAAGCTTCTTGATCTCCCTCAGTTTGGCTCCATTAATGTTCACGCGTCTCTGTTGCCGCGCTGGCGTGGCGCAGCCCCAATTCAAGCTGCAATCCACGCTGGAGATTCAGATACGGGCGTTACAATCATGAAAATGGACCCCGGTCTTGATACAGGTCCGATTCTATCTCAACGTCGTACCTCAATCCATTCTTCAGATACGGGAGGTAGTTTATCAGAACGCCTCGCAGATCTAGGTGCCGAGCTGCTCCTGGAAACCATCTCGGGTTACATATCAGGAGAAATCCAACCCTACGAACAAGACGGGAGTAAGGCAACGTATGCTCCTTTGTTAAATAAATCTGACGGCCGCTTAGATTTTATGCGACCCGCATTAGAGCTTGAGCGTCAAATTCGGGCGTTTGACCCTTGGCCTTCGTCCTATTTTGAATGGGGAAATAAGCGAATTCGCATCCACAAGGCTGATGCGCTCAGCGATGACACCTTAGAGCCTGGAGTTGTGGGTAAGATTAAGGACAAGCCGGCTATCGGCGCGAACCCGGGCACGCTTCTCCTACAAATCGTCCAGCCAGCCGGGAGAAATGAGATGCCTGGTGAAGCTTTTATGCGAGGCGCAGAAGGTTTTTTGAACACCAACCTTCTCACTAACCAGGTATGACAATGGAACTCCAACTCCTTCGTACGCGGCATCCCCCTGAAATCTTTCTTCAGCAACTGATTGAATTGCTTCAATCCGAAGGTGTAAACATCAGCTCGAAAGAATTCCATTCAAGAATAGATAAATTACCAGGAGATGATCGTCTCCTTCTAGCTGTAGAAGGAGAGCTTCTGTATGGCTATGCGCATCTCCGAATAGCGCACGATCTCATCGATTCAGATACGGCAGTCGTCGTATCCGTTGTCGTTCGCGAAGATAGAAGACGCCACGGCATCGGGAGCCTGCTTGTAGCAGCGGCCGAGACCTGGGCGCGCCAATCAGGCCGCTCACGCCTTCTACTGCGGACGGATGTTGTTCGAACAGGTGCGCACGCATTCTTCGTTGCCTTAGGTTATGAAGGAAGCTCAACTCAGCTCGAATTCATCCGCCATCTCTCCGATTAATATCCTTCTCCCAACCAATTCGCTCCCTTTCGCGTTGACAAGCACCTGTTCTGTGAGAAAATGACCGCAGTATGTCCTCTCTTTCCACTCAGGTTCTCGTCATCGGCGGCGGAACGACCGGGCTCGGTATTGCCTGGGATGCTGCTTTGCGCGGCCTTAAAGTTGTCCTTATCGAACAATCCGACATAGGTCAGGGAACCTCCGGCCGTCACCATGGTCTGCTGCACTCTGGTGGTCGCTACGCTCTTTCCGATCCCGCCTCCGCGCGAGATTGCGCCTCAGAAAATCGCATTCTCAGAAAGATTGCCTCGCACACTATTGAAGATACCGGCGGACTTTTCGTAGCGACGCCGTCTGACCCAGTTGATTATCCTGATCGCTGGTTTAGTGCATGCTCCCATTTAAACATTCCGGTAGAGGAAATTTCGCTTTCAACAATGCTTGAACGAGAGCCATTACTCAATCCGAGAATTTCTCGATCTTTCCTCGTTCAAGACGCGTCTATTGACTCCTTTGACCTAGCACACTTGTTAGTGAAAGGCATTCAGGAGCATGGCGGCGTTGTATTACTGCGCCACAGATTAGAAAGCCTAATCAGACATCAAGATCGTTTGGTTGAAGCCAAAATCAAAGATATATCAAACGGTACAAGCCTAAGACTATCTGCTAACCTCTTTATCAATGCCGCGGGTCCGTGGGCGAAGACAATAACAACCATGGCGGAGGTTGAATTGCCCCTTGCCCTCGGCAAAGGGACACTTGTCGCCATGTCCCACCGTCTTGTCAATACCGTCGTTAACCGCTGCAAGCGGCCCTCAGACGGCGATATTATCGTCCCCGTAGGTACAGTAGCAATCCTTGGCACAACTGATGTTCCAGTCAAAGAACCCACTTCCTTGGATATTCAACCTTGGGAAGTCGACCTCTTGCTCGCGGAAGGAGACCTTCTCCTGCCGGGATTACGGGATAGCAGACCGCTTCGAGCCTGGGCTGGTATTCGCCCGCTTTACCAGCCAGCCGAGAACGGTAATGCACATACCCGCGCCCTGCTCCGAGCACATGTGGTCCTGGACCACGAGGAAACTGACGGCCTTCAATGCTTTATCAGCGTGATCGGTGGCAAGCTGACGACCTTTAGATTGATGGCAGAGGAAGCGGTTGATCTTATTTGCGATAAGCTCGAGATCGATCAGAAGTGTTCCACTGCATCAACCCCCCTTCCGCATGAGAGCGGTCAATTCCATAGCCTGCCCTCCCGTTTAGAGAAGCTCGAGGAGCATCCGTATCCGCACTCCATCAATGATCAGATTGTTTGCGAGTGTGAACTTGTCATGCGCGGCGATATTGAGCTCGTTCTTGAAAATTCTCCCGCCGTCACCGACCTAGATGACCTCAGACGTGATCTGCGCATTGGAATGGGACCCTGTCAGGCTGGCTTTTGCGCTTACCGCGCATGCGCGATTTCCTCAGAACACTTCTCGTCACCCCCCTCTTTAAAAGGTCTCCATAATTTTGTATATGAGCGCTGGAAGGGAATAAGACCTGTAGCCTGGGGGAGCACTCTCCAACAAATGGAATTCTCGCGCCGCATCTACCTCGATTTGCTCGCAGCTGGCCCCGAATCGGAGAATCGCTCTTGACACATATCATTATTGTTGGCGGTGGTCTGACGGGCCTATTTGCTTCTATTGTCGCCGCCGATCGCGGAGCAAAAGTCACAACTGTCTTTAAGGGTCGCGGTGGATTATCTCTATCCCATGGCTGCATCGATGTCCTGGATAGAAGTTCGCCATCCAGATCTATAACGCTCCTTCCGGACCACCACCCATATCAACTTACCGGCAAAGCCAATCTTAAGGATGCGATATCCAAGTTTCGAGATCTAATGCTGCATGCCGAATATCCCTTTAGCGGGAAGCTTTCGAAGAGCATGTCCTTTCTTACTGCACTGGGATCCGTCAAACGAACATCCTTTACCCCCCCCGGCATCGCCAGGGGTGATCTCAACTCAGGCAAGTCAATCGTATTGGGACACTTCAGCGGTTTTCGAGATTTTTATCCCTGGATGATTCAAAAACGATCAACCAAAGCTGGTGTCAGGATTGCGAAAGTCATCGATTTGCCCTTGCTCGAACCTCCTGATCGTCGAGATGCGTATTCAACAGATTATGCTCTACTCTTTGAAGATTCTGAATGGCGTGAGGAGATAATCCGCATGTGGAGGCCACTCCTTCCTGGCGTTAGACGTCTCGGGCTTCCAGCTGTCCTCGGCGTCCGAAATCATTGCGAGATACACGAAGAAATTGAGGATTCGCTAGGTATAGAGATCTTTGAGATTCCTACGCTGCCACCATCGGTACCCGGACTTCGTATCGAGCGCATCCTCCTCCGGCAAGCCCAGGCCCTCGGAGTAAAAATAATTGAGGGCGTCGGTGTGATTGGCCGGATTGATGGTCGAAGTCGCGGGAAACGTGTGGCCGGAGTTGTCCTGCATTCTACGGGTCGTACCATTCAACTCGACGCAGATGTAGTCCTGTTGGCGACGGGAGGTATGTTGAATGGTGGCTTGGTCGCCCAGCAGGACCATCGAATCCGTGAATCTGTCTTCGACCTTCCAGTGCTTCATCCGGCTAACCGATCAGATTGGGTTGGATTATCACTTTTCCATCGACAAGCCTATGCAAGTGCTGGAATTTTCGTTAATTCTCGTATGCAGCCGCTCGGACTTGATGAAAAACCAATGTTTAAGAATCTTTACGCTGCCGGCGGTCTCCTTGCAGGTTCAGATCGATCACTCGAGGGCAGTCGTCAAGGCATCGACCTCGCCACCGCGTATTGTGCCGTTAACGAAGCGCTGGGATGACAGGTCTGAGATTGGACCTTAGATAATTTTCTGATTGATTCCCAAGGATGGGTTCTACATGGATCACAAGATAATACTTCTTCGCCACGGTCTCTCCACCGGCAATGAAAAGGGGATCATCCAAGGACAAAAGGACTATCCACTGGCTGAAGAAGGCATAGAACAAAGCCGCTCTTTGTCTCATTACTGGAAAGACCACGGCTTTTCCTTTGACGTGATCATTGCCAGCCCCCTGCTGCGAGCCAAGCAAACCGCCGAAATCATTGCCTCCAGCATGAAGCTGCCTATTGAGTTCGACAAGGCTTGGTGTGAGCGTCAATCAGGGAAGGCTGAAGGAAAACCTTTTACAGAAGTAAAGCTCCATTATGCAGATCAACCCAACGATACGGCTTATGACCCAATCTTCGACTCCGGCGAAAGCAGATGGGATCTTTTTATCCGCGCGGCAAATGCGATGCAACATCTTCTCCGACGCCCAGCAGGATCCTACCTTGTCGTCAGCCATGGGGCGATACTGGGAGCGGCACTTCATACCGTGCTTGGCATTTCGCCATCTCCAGGAAGAGTCCGGCCAATGCGACTCGGGTTCGCTAACACGGGCTATGCAGTTTTAACATTCGACGCTACTGAGGCTCGGTGGGAATTGCGCCATCTGAACGTAACCTGTCATCTCCAAAGAAGATTTGGATAAAACTATGCTAAACCATGGTGGTCTTCTGCTTGAAAACGCCATTATCTATACTTTTGGTGACCCTCCCGGCCCAGTCGAGAGCCTGGCAATTCAAGACGGCCATATCCTAGCAATCGGCGACAAAGAGCATCTTCAACAAACTATTCCCTCTAACTTTAGACAACTCGATCTTGGCGGACGGGTAATCCTTCCCGGCTTGACTGACTCTCACATCCACTTCGAGAAATTCTCTCTAAATCATGAGCGAATCAACTGCGATACAAATTCAGTCGAAGAGTGTCTTGCCCGAATTCAGAGTAAAGCAAAGATGCTCCAACCTGGTGAGTGGATCCGCGGGCATGGGTGGAACCAAAACTTGTGGGGACGATATGGCACTAAAGAGGAGCTTGATCGAATCACGCCCAACAACCCTGCATACATCACCGCGAAATCCCTCCACGCTGCTTGGGCGAATACAGCTGCCCTCAACCAGGCTGGCTTGAGCGCAAACTCAGTAGACCCGCCCAAAGGCAAGATTCAACGCAGAGAAGACGGAAGCCTGACCGGGATCCTGTACGAATTTGCCACGCTTCTCATCTCCGATCTCATCCCGAGACCATCTCCTTCTGATCTATCCCAGATAATGCTGCGTGGACAGGATGAGCTTCTCCGCTTAGGCATCACCTCAATACATGATTTCGACGGCAAAAGGTGTCTTCAAGCGCTTCAACTACTAAGAGAGGATTCATTACAGCGACTTCGAGTTGTAAAATCAATTCACTTTGATGATTTTGAAAGTACCATTGATGCCGGCTTGCGCACCGGTTTTGGTGATGAGTGGATACGTATTGGTGCGGTTAAGTTGTTTTCTGACGGCGCCTTGGGACCACACACAGCAGCGATGCTCGAGCCCTACGAAGATGATGCAAGCAACTCGGGATTCCTTCTTTTAACTGCAGAAGAAATAATAACAATTGGTAAGAGAGCAGCATTGAACGGGCTAGCGCTCGCTATACATGCCATTGGCGATCGAGCGAACCGCGTTGTTCTAGATGCATTTGAAGAGTTGCGCACATTCGAAGCGAAGAACCGCATCAAACCCCTTCCGCATCGAATCGAGCATCTCCAGGTAATCTCGCCAGAGGACACCCAAAGACCGGCAGATCTTGGCATCATCGTATCGATGCAACCCATCCATGCAATATCTGATATGCAGATGGCTGATCGCTATTGGGGCGAGAGAGTCCAACAAAGTTATGGATGGCACTCTCAAATAAGCGCAGGTTCGAAGCTGATATTCGGCTCAGATGCCCCTGTTGATTCTGCAAACCCTTTTATTGGGATTCATGCTGCAGTCAACCGCAAACCACTTGGTTTCGATGCTGACGCAACATCCTGGGTTCCCGATCAAAGAATAAATCTTCAAGAAGCCTTCAATGCTTATTCAGTCTGGCCTGCACAATCGATAGGTCTCGGATCTAAGCTGGGAAAGCTTCTTCCCGGATATCTAGCCGACCTTATCGTGCTAGATGAGGACCCATTCCTTCTAGACAATTCTGAACTGGGCGAAATTAAACCTTCGGGGGTAATGGTAAATGGCGAGTGGCACTTCTTAGACTAAGCGCCGCAAATCTCCTTCTCGAACCGTTACTCCAACCGCATCAAGATGTTCCATTAGCGCTAGCGCGTATTTCCTCGATGTTTGAAACTTGTCACGAACATCTGCCACCGTAATTGTTCCGTTCTCTTTTAGGTCTGTCTTGACTTTATCGACCATCTCCTCATAGTTATCCGCTTTAAAGATGACGTCGTCTGATACCTGCACTAGCGAACCGCTCTCAATCAGAAATTGGACAAGAGCTTCTCCGATCTCCTGCCTGGTTTCTTTTAGTGATGGCGGTGCATAGGGATTAGAATCGAATTTTAATAGAAGTTGATCCACTACTATTTTCTCATTATCATCGAGCTGGACCCTGTGGTCCTTTAAAGACACATACCCCGGAACGATTACAACAGCTCCATCTTTTTCTGCCTGCTCTAGGAGGAAAGTTGCCAGTTTTGTCTCCATCCTCATTTTGCTGCGCAATTCTTCAACTGGCATCCCGATCTTGAGTGGATTCGCGCGGTGGTACTCAGCCAAGAATTTTCGAATCCTCTCAACTATCGCATGCCAAGTGTTCTTATCCATGACTAACGAAGAAGACTCCACAGATAGCTCGCTTTCGTCGAGCGAGATCAATTCACCGTTTTGCAATAATTCTCGAATTGCTTCTTCCGCTTCATCATCAGAGATGCCCGCCTGTTTCAAAGCATTAGACAAAGGCACTGGACCCATCCCCTCGAGCGTTCGCTGCAAAACCGTTGCTGGAGTTCCTCGCAGAAAGGCTTCCAGTTGCTCAATTACAGCATGGTCCTTTAAGCGATGTCTTCTTTTTGGATGTGCATCAGCTACTACGCCACCTCCTAGTGTTGAGCTGGGTGAAGGTCGCCGCAGTATAAATCGGTCTCCCCGAACAATAATGACGGGGGCTGAGAGAAGAAGCTGCAGCCATCCTTCTTCGCCCGGGTTGAGCACTTCGCGCCCCAATAGGCGAACCTTCGCAATGCGTTGTGCCGCACCTGCATACAGCTTGACTTCCTGATCGTGGCGCATACGATGATCTGTATCTGCTAACAATCGAAAGTGAACATCGATCATGCTCGTCGAAGTGTAGGATCCAGGTTTTATTACAACTTCTCCGCGCTCCACATCATCCACTTCAATTCCGCTGATATTCACCGCTACCCTGCTCCCCTGGAGGGCATGGTCCAATTTCTCCTTATGCGTTTGCAGGCCTCGTATTCTCCCTTTAGAACGACCCGGGTGGATCTCAACCGACTCGCCAACCGCAAATGTGCCATCGATCAGCGTCCCCGTTACAACGGTCCCGAAACCAGCGATTGTAAATATCCTATCGATGGGTAGCCGTGGAGCACCTCGATCCTTACGTCGAGGAATTTCCTGCAAGACATTTTGCAGCGTTGTCACCAACTCATCGAGACCTTCGCCCGTCTTTGATGAGACCCGTACAATCGGCGATTGCCCAAGCGAAGAGACGCTTACTAGCTTCGATACGTCCTCCTCAACCAAGTCCATCCATTCATCATCAACAATATCGGTCTTTGTTAGCGCGATGATGCCCCTTTGCACATTTAGTAGGTCCAAGATTGATAGGTGCTCTCGTGTTTGCGGCATAACTCCCTCGTCTGCCGCGACGACAAAAAGAACCGCATCGATACCCCCCGCTCCCGCCAACATATTCTCGATAAAATCGCGATGTCCTGGAACATCGACAATGCCAACGGATTCGCCATCCGGCAAAGTCAGCCAGGCGAACCCTAAGTCGATCGTCATTTGTCTTCTCTGTTCTTCAGCAAGCCGGTCTGGATTCATCCCAGTTATCGCTTGAACGAGAGATGATTTGCCGTGATCCACGTGTCCTGCCGTTCCAATTACACGCATGGGGTTTTCCTGGAATTACTTAAGTGTCAGGTTACCTGCCTCGCGAGTCTAATTCCGTCATCCATTCTCGAAGTGTAGACAACAACTCGGCAAGTCGTCTTCGATCGCTTACTTCGATCTCTGCCAACCGATCGAGCCCATTGGTGAGATTCGATGAAATCTCATCACTCTCGGATCGCAGCTTATCGTGCAACCTCGTATGTTCGTTCCGGCGCTCATCCATAGTTAAAGTGTACGTGCTCCAGCGCCGGTGATCTTCTGATTGAAATTCTCCCCAGTTATGCTTCATCCGGTCTTCAGCGAGTCGCTGCATTTCACCTACCTCAGTTATTCTGCGCTCCAATTTTTCAATAACTTCTTCGAGGTCGTTCTGCATCTGCTTTAAAATACGATGTGTTTCTTCGTATGCAATCATTCGCTCATCGATCGTTTCAGCCCTTTTCTCGAAAGCTGAATAGATCTGACCCCATTCCTTCAAAGTCTTCTCAAATTCAACAATTTTTAGACCTTGGCTCTCCATCCAGAGTTCCTGCGCTTCGCGGCGCTCTTTATCGCTCGCTTGAAATTCATTCGCGCGCACCTCCAACCGACGAGACAAATTTTCCAAAGACTCTACCTTTGTATTCGCCCCATCAAGACCTTTCTTGTGTCTATCGAGTAGGCTTTCAGCCTTTGTTAGACGTTTACCGAGATGCTTCTGATTTTCACTCAAGGAGACTGTTGTTCGTTTGCCCGTTTCGAAATCTTCGACCATTCGCTCTTGATGTTCCTTAATAGCAATGATCTCATTATTTATTCGAATCTCCTCTTCTCGCCGATTCTCCAGGAGTTGTTCGAATTTATCTAGCCGCAATAGCTCCTTACGAACATCTTCAAGCTTTTTAGAGAATACTTTTTGGTCTGTCTTACGGAGGGATTCAAGGCTTTTTTCTTTCTCGGTGCGTCTTTCTTCAACATCTTTTAATTGTCGCGATATCTCGTTTCGATGCTTCGCTAAAGCATCATCCATTTTATGGATCCTCGTGGCAAGAGCTGCTGCTCGGGAAGTTTCATCAGATAGCCCCAAGATTTTTTTATCGAGTTTCTCGATGGATTCTTCAAGATATGTGTTTCGATCATTAAGAGCCTGCAATTGTTCGGAGTCTTTAATCCTCTGCTCATCAAGCCATTTAAGCCTTTTCTCAACCTGTTTTTGATCCATATTCCTGCCTCCCGCAGAAAAGGCGATTAGTCTCGTGATTTGTAGATCTTCATAAAAATAGATTCGCTAGTCCGGACGCAACATCCTCTACCCATGGAAAGATAAACTGTGGGAATAAGCCAAGAAGCAGCAGTAAAATGATTCCCCCTAGAAGGAAGGCGCGGGGCTCTTTGGACATCGCAATAAAGTCCTCGCCATCCCCTCTTCCGAAAAGAATTGCTGCCCATCTGATTACGAGCACTCCCAATCCAATCATTGAGAATATTACAGTTCCTGCCGCAAACTTATCTGCATGGAGCACTCCAGTTAAGAGAGACCATCTTCCGGGAAAGCCTGCCGTGAGCGGTGTTCCCGCAACCGTGAGCAATCCAACAAGAAACGCGGCCGCTGCGAAAGGCATTTTATATCCTACGCCTCGCATCTGATTAACCAAGCGCTCCGCATTACTTAAATACGATAGCCCCAATGCAAGCACACCAAGTGCAATCACACGCACAGCGATAAGACTCAACGCAAGACGGAAAGCGTCTTCAGTTCCGGATCCTATGGCGATCAACATTACACCCAAATCAACCAGCAATGCATAGGCCATTAATTTCTTGATGTCCCTTTGACTTGCCGAGAGCAGAACCGCTAAAATCGTTGTAATAATCCCCGCAATTCGAATGCCATCGTATATTAACGTTTGTTCTCTTAACCATACGTAACTGTCTAAGAATCTCAGCAAGAAGAAAAATCCAGCACTTTGAAGGATGACCAGAATAAAGATTAAAATATATGGATCAGACTCCTCGGCAGATTTTGGCAGCCACAAATGAAAAGGTGGTACCGTCATCAAAATCGCAAAGCCGAAGCCGAGCATAAATGTCACCCGCATGGCAAGAACCGGGGTTGCGCTAGTTATTCCAGCAACCTCTAACAACGAACCGGTGAATAGGATACTGAGCATCGCAAATGTGTATAGAATCAGCATTCTAGTTGCGCCGGTGCTCCGGGGATGCTGTTGTGTAACGAGAACAAACACGGCGCCCATCGCTGCCAGCTCAATAAATACGGCCGCAAAAACAAATGGATCAACCATGAGTGACGCTGCTACAATTGCCAGGATTAACAACGCGACAGATGGGAAGAATCGGTTTACATTGACAAGCCATGCTGCGGGCAAGAGAAAAGCGCCAGCCAGATAGAGAAAGCCAATTAACGGTCGTACATTCTCACTCAACGAAAACATACGCCCCAAGATTATCCACTCACTCGCGAACTTAATTGAAAATTCCCCGAAGTGGAACGCCTCATCAAATGGTACCAAAAACACAAATGCGGCAATGGATCCCGCCCCAATCGCAGCAGTAAACGCGGATGCCATTCGTTGGTGTCTCAAAAACAGGCACAATAACGAATATATGATGGTGAAAAGGAAAATGGTCAGGCCCGCACTCATGGGTCACGATTCTCCGACATCGAATAGCGTATCTGGATAGAAATAATGTAACTAAATACGAGGACGATACCGAGGTGAACCATTGCCAGCAAGGCGATCAGCGCCAACGAAGGTTCAATGAAACCGTAGATTAATTCAGCGCCCGATACAAGTGTGAGCAAACCGATCCCGATCCTGAGCTGATCCGTTCCTAATCCCAAATTCAATAGACTGGAAGCGACAAGGAATAAGGCGCCCACACCCGCCTCCATTCTGACGTCAAATTGTGCAAACAAATTACTTCTTGCAACGCTTACAGATGCAACCGTTACAATAAGCAATGCAATGATTCTAAAAGGTAAATTTGCGGATAACATCTGATCATCCCCTTGCAAAGGACCATCACCAATTTGTCGAAGCCCGAGGTACAAAATTACACATACTAGCAAACCGGTTACTAATTTTGCAGCAACGCCTGCGGCCGGCAAACTCGTAGAGGCCAGCCACGAGACGGCCATGTATTGCACCGCAAGAATAATCATAGATCTTGGTTGTGGTCTCATGAGAGCGAGTGCGCTTCCTGTAATAAAGAGAATGATCACAGGCAAAAACAAGTAATTATTGAGCCAAGCCATCTAAGATCACCTCAAAGCGAGCAGGAGTACTGCTACGAAGGCAAACATCCAAAGCATTGCAGCTTCACCCTCGAATAGTTCGCCAATAGATCTTGCCATTCTAAGAAAGTGCCGAAGGATGTTCCAGATCAATGAGAATATCCATTGCGGATTTATTCGGAGGAAAAAAGCCCTCCCGCGCTTAAATTCCCTCCCTTGAAGGTTGCGCAATGCAAAGAAGGCAGCCGCACCTACAGCTACTGCTACTACTGTAACGATTGCCCCTTCAATACTGTATGTCCCTTGAATCCAGAAACCCAGCCCTATACTAACCAAAGCCGGTAGTGCCAAGCCCATGCTGTACATGACACGAACGAGACTTTCACTGCTCGGCCAAGGCTTCTCTTCCATAAAGAAGAGGTGGATCGCACCGAGAGAGAGGCTACTTAGTCCAATGATCCCTATCAACGCCTTTATCCATGCTCCCTCATTCAACGCTGATTGACCCATCACCGAGGTAATCAACCCTCCTGGACTCCACGGCATTCCAACCAGCAGCGCCGCGGCGAAAATTGGCCAAATGCGATGTGATGGGGTATGGACCTGAATAAGCGATAGCAAGGTCCCAACAAGCAACATCAATATACTCGTCGCGAAGAGGACATCGCCATTCGCAGAAGCGTTACTGCTTGCCAGGAGTCCAACACCGGCGAGACCCATAACAAAAAATAGCCTTGCCAAGAATCGGTCCTCCTCCAACAACCAGCGAACTCCCCCGAGCAGGATACCTATTACACCTGCCAATGTTAACCACAATCTCATTACTGGCAGTGTCCCATTTTCAAGAAATCTTGCGAGAAGCAATAACGCAAGCGCCGGCGGTAATAAACGCAATATTGAATCTGTTGCTCTCCGGAGAGGGGAAAGAGAAGGCAGAGCTAAATCCAATGGGATCACTCCCAACCGCGCCAAAATTCCCATGAGAAATAATAGCGCTGCTGATGCGGAGAAGGACACAGCGTTCAGACCTGCGCTAATTCCTTCGGTTGAGTTAATCCAGGCGGCCGCGACGATTAATAACACACTCACCAAGTCGACCCCGGCTCGGACAATCGCTCTGCGGATATCGCCCACGTTTTCCGCGTAGTAGATAAAATATATAAAAGAGCATAAATCTAACAATGCTAATGTAATGGCTACTGTGAGCAAATTGATCGCGAAAGCAACCAGCATAGCAAGCGCCGCGAATACAAACCAGAAAAAACGTACGCCTGTCGTTGCAATATCTGACCTTGTTGAAGCGGTAAGAAGCATCGCGAGAAGAACGGTCGAGATGCAATATGTAAGTGCCCAGCTTATTCTGTCGAGTGAAAATTCCAGAGGGGTTTGAAATAAGTTTTCTGGTTGCCAGATGGAGAAACTAGCAGCATTTGGTATCGCGGCGAGCATCAGTAATGACAGAAACCAGATGATCAATACGAGCAACGTGCTTACAACCCATTGGATCCGAGATGGGCGATTGCGGACTAGCCATGTAGCGCCCGCAGCGAGTAAGAGAGCGATAATTGGAATAAATAGCATACTTTTCTTGTGGAGAAGTTCCTCAGCTTTTTCGACGTTTAGCATACCACGGAAGCGCCCTCATGCTATACTTTTTACGCTTCTTCACACAAACCAATCACATGTTGCTGAAAAGAGAATTAATGAAATGACCATGCGAACCGCTCCTTCCAAGGATAACCCCTCTCCGAGCTCTGTCTCAATCGACGGCAACCATCTCACACTTGCGCACTTAGAATCCGTCGCTCGATTCAATGCTCGAGTTGATCTGGATAAATCAGCAAGAGATCGCATTGATCAATCTGCCGAGAACCTTAAAAGACTCGCATCTTCTAAGACCCCCATCTATGGTGTGAATACTGGTTACGGCATTTTTGCAAATAGGCGCTTGGATTCCTCCCAGGCATCGAAGATCTCTGCGAATCTAGTTCTAAGTCACGCAGTAGCGGTCGGAGATCCCTTCCCAGAGGAGGTCGTTAGGGCTGCGATTCTCATTCGAGCAAACTCTCTTGCACATGGATATTCTGGCGTTCGAACTGAAATCATCGACGTCCTCCTTTCGTTATTGAATAAAGGTGTGACCCCTTACATTCCCTCCCAAGGCTCCTTAGGTTCATCGGGAGATCTCGCACAACTGGCTCAACTCGCCCTCGTTTTTACAAATTCCGACTCGCATGTGTTTGGAGATGCGGAAGTTCAAGCCTGGTTCGAGGATTGCCTACTCCCTGGTCATGAGGCAATGAGCAAAGCCGGTATTGAGCTTATCGCACTCGGTCCTAAAGAAGGCTTGGCGCTCACGAACGGCGCATCTTTCTCGACGGCCCTTCTTGCCTTGGCAGTCATCGATTCGCGTCGATTGCTTTTCTCAAATGAGATCGCATCGTCTATGACCCTCGATGCCCTTCTCGGCGTTTCTGCAGCGCTCGATGAACGGATCCATGCAGCGAGACCTTACCCCGGCCAACAAGCTGTTGCTCAAAGAATGCGCAACATAATTTCGGGCAGCCAGCTTATCGATAGCACTACAAGGGTACAGGACGCTTACAGCCTACGCTGCTGCCCTCAAATCCTAGGCCCGATTTGGGATACGCTCGCTTACGCCGATACGGTCAGCAACATTGAGATTAACTCCGCAACCGATAACCCCCTGCTATTTGGCGATGATGTCCTCTCAGGGGGCAATTTCCATGGAGAACCCGTAGGTCTTGCAGCAGATTATCTAAAAATTGCACTTTCAGAGGCTGGCTCAATATCAGAACGGCGGATCTTCAGACTTTTATCTGCGGATATGAATGCTAACCTCCCGGCCATGCTTATCGCAGATCGCGACAAGATCGGTCTCTACTCTGGCTTAATGATGCTCCATTACACAGCAGGCTCGTTGGCGCTTGAGAATCAAGCTCTGGCCAACCCTAACTCAACTTCTTCCGTGCCGACTTCTGCCGGCCAGGAAGATCATAACGCTAACTCGACTACAGCCGCCAGGAATCTTCGACGCATTGTTGAGAACTTGACCCGCATCACCGCAATCGAACTCATCTGCGCTTCTCAAGCTCTCGATTTGCGCATGAAGGAAACAGCTGGTAAATCTCCAGGCACGGGAACACTTACTGCGCTTAAACACATCCGTAAATCTATCAGTTTTATCGAACACGATCGACCATATTCAGCAGACATCAATCTCGTCAGTGAAGTAATCCGATCTGGATCGCTGCTCACCGCCCTTCACAATGCGGGGTTTGACGATTACTCCCCTGTGCTATAATCTGTAATCATGAAACTTGGGTCCACGCACTACACACGAAACGCATTAACCCGCCATCTAGTGGGCATAGTGCGCGCGTAGACCCACCCGCTCTGATAATAAGGGCTCGTTGATAAAGACGGCGTGGGCTGCGCTCAGGTCGTCTTTTTTTTACGATGGAGGCATAAAATGCCAATAATTCAACCGGTTCGAGGCACGCGCGATTTCTACCCGGAGGATATGGCTTTTCGCCAGTGGCTCAACAACCAGATCCGCGAGGCATCCGCTCAATTTGGCTATCAGGAATTCGATGGTCCCTTTCTGGAGCGTCTGGAACTCTACGCCGCCAAATCCGGTGACGAGCTTGTTAAAGAGCAGTCCTATGTATTTCCCGATCGAAGCGGCTCGATGATCGCTCTCCGCCCCGAACTCACTCCATCGCTTGCACGTATGGTAGCGCAGCGCGGCAAAGGGCTCACGCTGCCTCTTCGCTGGTGGTCTTTTGGACCCTTTTGGCGATACGAGCGGAAACAGAAAGGCCGATCCCGTGAATTCTTCCAGTGGAATATCGACCTTATCGGAGTCGACACCCCCGAAGCAGATGCAGAACTCGTTGCGGTAGCAGCGACACTCTTTCGAAATGTTGGGTTGACAGCGGATATGATCCGCATCAAGGTGAACAATCGGCGCCTTGCAGAGAAACAGCTCCAGGAAATCGGAATACAGGGTGAGCTGCTGCCAATAACTTTTCGTCTTATCGATCGACAAGATCGCATGACGCCAGATGCATGGAAAGCATATGCGCTCGAAAGCGGACTAAAGGAAGATCAATTTAAGGGTCTGGTGAAGGTGCTCGAAGATCTTGAGGCCTGGAAATCTTCGCCGGAAATGCTTCAATACTTCAAAGCCGTTGAGGCCCTCGGAGCGGGTGAATATCTGGACTATGACCCGACCGTAATTCGGGGACTCGATTACTACACTGGGACGGTTTACGAGGCCAGGGACGTCAAAGGTAATCATCGGTCGATCCTCGGTGGTGGCCGCTACGACGATCTCGTCTCTGTGGTCGGCGGCGACCTGATCCCTGCGACGGGATTTGCAATGGGAGATGTCGTATTCGGTCTCGTGCTTGACGAAAATGGGATCGCCCCTGATTTGCGCGTGTGTCCAGCAGATATCTTGATCACAACTTTTGAAGAAAGCAGCAAGAGTATCTCTATTCAAATCGCTACGGAGCTGCGCGAAGCCGGCTATCGGGTCGAGTGGTATCCGGAACCTGTGCGCCTTCAACGGCAGCTTAAGTACGCAGATCGTAATGAGATCCCTCTGGTTGTAATCATTGGTCCCGATGAGATGGAGTCGGATAAGGTCTCGCTGAAGGATATGGTCTCTGGCGAGCAGAAGACCTTTTCGCGGAGCGATCTTCTATCACGGATAAAAAACCAGCTTTCTGGTTAAGTACGTTGATTTTGTGGCTCGATGCCTGCCTTCGTGTTAGAATAACGCTCGCATAAGCTGGGTGTCTTTCACTCACTTTTTCGTAAAGATGCAGGTCAGCATGGCGAGGGTAGTTCAGTGGCAGAACGCGCGCCTGTGGAGCGCGATGTCGCGGGTTCGAATCCCGTCCCTCGCCCTGAAACAACTCCACTAGCTAATTAATATCTTGTCCTTTTATGAAATTGGTGCGAGTTCGTAACCACTTCATGTGCCCCCACTAACAATGTAGTAAAAATAAATGTTTTTCTCCAAATAATGAGCTCTCTAAAGACCTTCTGAACACCCCGCGTAGTAAACTGACCCGCAGCAAGCTGCGGGTCTTTATCCAGCGGAATGATTGAACATGGGGGTTGCCACCCCCAACCCCCCGCTGACCATTCGTCCCTACAGCAAGCTGTGTGGTATTCTGGTATCTTTCATAAACGAACCCAATCTGCTACCCCAAAAGTTTGTTGGTCACAATAGCTTCTTACTAATTCAATTTCCTTTGATCTTCATCTTTCTCGAATCCAATATTTATCGAAACCGGCATTTAGGATTTGTGACACCGCTTTTATCGCAATGATGGTAAAAAGAGACAAGGATTCGAGTAAATGGAGCGTAGGGATGCGAAGCCTAACGAAGCCACATCACAAAACCCTGGGGTTCCAATGTTGTGATAATGAAGGTATTAAGGTCTATTAAGCGGTTATTAGATCCTTTATCGTCTCGTTGAGAGGTCCTGTAAGCCAGCTGCAATCCGTCAGGAGATACGGAACCCCTCCACATGATATCTGGTATCTTAATCTCTCTATCCAGAGACCCCAATTCAGAGTACACGTAATGATGGGGTTCGTCGCACACAGGATCACACACTAAGACCTGTACTAAGAGACGCTTTCCACCCTCTATCCAATAATAGGAATCAATGAAATAGTGCCAGACCTCAAGAGGAATCGTAAGTTGCACTTCTCCCGACAGGTCGGACCCCATGATGAAGACCGCCATCTGATGGATTCCGGCCACATTGTTTATTTTCTTTGCAGCAAGCCGATCCCCATTTGGTGAATATACAGGATCAATGATGTTTTCTAGGAGTTCTTGATTAGAACCGTCGACATTAGCACGCCAAGCACCCTCGTAGAATACTCCCGCGGTTGCTATGAACCCTTTTTCCCAACTTATTATGGAACTCGAGTTAGTTTCATAAATTTTTATAATACCACTCCCCTGTTTGATTATCCGCCTCATATCCGAGCCGTCCTCACGAACGGAGTAGATAGAGTCTTGTCCCTGATCTCGGCCAACGAACAGAATCCTCTCCGTTTCGGGAATCCATAAAGCCCGGATAACACCGCGTTCGCCTGAAAAATTCTTGGCGACCGTCATTTGCCCTGAGCCATCGGGGTTTGCTGTGATTAGAAGCTCGTCGTGGGCGAACAGAACTCTATGCCCATTAGGAGACACGGCCTCGAGCGTAAATCCGCCATCTGCAATTCTGGCGAGGGCATGTGTGCTGATGTCGAAAGTGAAGACTTCCCAGGAATCGAAGAGCAATACTCCCGAACCGCCAATAGGAGTAGGGGTTGCTGTCGGGCTTG
>SOJU01000029.1 GCA_004376465.1 Anaerolineales bacterium
AGATCCCCGCCACGCAAGATGCTTTCGCTGGTCAGATCGCCAGCAGCGTGGAAAAGATCAAGGATGAGGAATGGCTTTTCGTCGCCACTCCCCTGCTTCAACAAGACGAAACAGTGGCCGTCCTTCTTCTCGGTCACCCATTGCGAGATATCGCCGCTGTTCTGTCCGATCTTCGAACGAGACTCATTCTAGCGGTTGGCATCGCCATACCGCTCGCAAGCTTGCTCGCCTTTTCCTTAAGCAGGAATCTTTTACGCCCAGTAAATGTGCTGGCAGACGCGGCGCGCGGGATGCAGGCCGGCGTATTCGATATTCCGATTCCCGTCGAGCGTTCCGACGAATTGGGCCAACTCAGTCGGACGTTCGACAGCATGCGCAAGCGTTTACTTGAAACCGAGAAACTGCGAACTCAGTTCATTTCCGACGTTTCTCACGAGCTCCGCACCCCTCTAACGGCGATAAAAGGGTTAACAGAATCGCTACAGGACGGTGCGGTCGAAGATCCCGAGGTGAGGGATCGCTTCCTCGCCTCAATCGAGAGAGAGACCGACAGGCTCATTCGCATGACAAATGACTTACTCACCCTCACCCGAGTCGATGCCGGGGGAATGATACTTAAACTAGAAAGTCTAGATCTCAGGAAAATAATCGAGGATACCAAGACGAAACTCTCTCCTGAAGCGAAGAGACGCGGAGCACAAATCCAAGTGGAACTTCCCAAAACACCGATCATGGTGACCGCAGATCATGATCGCATCGACCAGGTGCTCACCAATATCCTGGATAATGCGCTGAAGCATTCTCCGGCCGGCGAACGAATTCTCGTGACATTGCGAGATGCAAACCGTAAGAAACAAGGTCCAGACCCCAGCGGAGGGATAGAACCGACACCACTTAAGGGTGAAGCACTCAAGCCAGCGTTTCTGTCTGTGCCACATGTCGTGATTTGGGTGCAAGACCGAGGCGCTGGAGTGCCCGCAGAAGACCTCCCCCATGTTTTTGAACGCTTCTATCGGGCGGATTATTCCCGCTCGAGAGACCACGGTGGAAGCGGCTTAGGTCTTGCGATCGCACGCGCCATAATGGATGCCCACGGCGGCCATATTCAACTTCTGAGCCCCTCACCAGATTGGGATGGCTCAGGAAACCCGGGCACAACTGTGGTCCTAAGTCTCCCTGTAGGACTCCCACGCCTCTAAAACCCCCTCCTAATCCATCTACGAGAATCAGTTTTCGAATTCAATAAACCCACCTGCACAAATATCTCGCCTGTAAAATGATGCCCTCCGAGTCGGAGCCTATTTGCCATGAACTTGACTCCGAAGTGCCTCAGTTCGGGCGGAAATAGGACACAGAACATCGCTATACCTACAGATGCAGCATGCGCTCACAAAGATAGTTGATCTCCAAATGTTTGCGCACAAACGAGAATATTCACAAAGAAGGAGGTTCGAACGATGAAACAAGCACCGGGATTGATTCTAGCAGTTGTATGTGCCGTTTTTCTCGTAGGCGCGGTTGGCCTGCCCAATCAGGTAGCGCCTGACCCCGGAGTGATAACGGTCTCCGGAGAAGCCGTCGTGAAGGTAGTCCCCGATGAGGTTCTTATCACGTTAGGCGTGGAAACTTTCCATCGGGAGCTGAGCGTGGCGAAACGAAGAAATGACAGCAACGTTCAGGAAGTCATCAACATCACCAAACGTTATTCAGTTGCCGCGAAGGACATCCAAACAGATTACATCAGCATAGAGCCCAGGCATGAAGACTCCTACCCCTACACGGATATCACCGGGTATTATGTGCGCCGCACGATTGTGGTCATCCTGCGTGATATGGATGTGTTCGAAGATTTATTGACAGCGGTCACCGAAGCCGGGGCCACTAATGTCCACGGGATCGATTTCCGCACATCAGAGCTGCGCAAATATCGAGACCAGGCGCGGGCATTGGCTGTTCAGGCTGCAAGCGAAAAAGCTGAGGCGATGGCTGGTGTGCTCTCGATCTCCGTCGGCAACGCTAAGTCAATTTATGAAGACCACGTCGGCTGGTGGTCCTGGTACGGGTACGGTTGGTGGGGTTCGCGTTCCGCAGGGATGTCGCAGAATGTCGTACAGAACGCATCCGGGCTCTCCGCAGATTTCGACGGCGCATTCGCCCCTGGCCAGATCTCTGTAAACGCCCGTGTAACCGTGACCTTTGAGTTACTGCAGTAGCGCCGATGCGCAATGGACGAACGAATGGGCTTGCTCCCCCGAAATCCCACTGGCCTCGGGGGAACGCGGATGCTTAAGAGCGGCGGGCCGACACACGGGTCGGCCCCTACGGTTTAGCGATGTATTGGAGCTGGCCAGCGTATAACCGCTTGGTCACAATCGCATTAATTGCAGGGACACGATATTAAGTCTAATGTTCGCTGTCCGAACAGCCGAAGCGCCATGTAAAACCGTCCCTTTGAATAAATGTTTCGGCTTCTGTTGGACCCCAAGTTCCTCGACCATACGTCTCCACTCCATGCGTAGGCGAGGCATCTTCCCAGGCTTTCAAGACAGGATCAATAATTCCCCACGCGGTCTCGATTTCATCGCTGCGGGTGAATAGTGAAGCATCCCCCGCCAGTGCATCGAGGAGCAATGGCTCATAAGCATCTGGTAGAGGTTCATCACCAAACGAGTCTCTGTAATGGAAGTCCATCTCGACGGAACGCGTCTCCTGTTGCGTGTCGGGCACCTTCGTTTCGAAACGCAGATGTATGCCCTCATCCGGTTGAATGCAGAGAGATAGGAAATTCTGGTTCAGCTCGTAGCCTTCCGGGAGCGGGAACATCACGTAAGGTGGCGCCTTGAACTCGACCACTACCTCACTCGTCTTGTGTCGCAGCGCTTTACCCGACCGTAGGTAGAAGGGCACACTCTGCCAACGCCAGTTGTCGATATAGAGCTTCAAGGCGGCGTAGGTCGGGGTTTGAGAACCATCAGCCACTCCTTCAGCCTGACAATAACCCTCATACTGACCACGAACCGTATCTTCAATCCTGATGGGCCGGACAGCCTGGAGGACTTTCACCTTCTCGTTGCGCACCGCATCCGCGGCGAATGTCGCCGGCGGCTCCATCGTGACCAGCGTGAGCAGCTGCAGCAGGTGGTTCTGGAACATATCCCGCACGACTCCCGCTTTGTCGTAATATCCAGCACGATGCTGCACATCAACGTCTTCCGCCACGGTGAGTTGAACATGGCTGATGTAGTTCCGGTTCCAAGTCGGTTCAAAGATAGTATTGAGGAAGCGGAAATACAGAATGTTCTGCGCCGTCTCTTTCCCAAGATAATGGTCGATTCGGTAAACCTGTTGCTCGTTGAAGACCGAATGAACCACGTTGTTCAGTTCGAGAGCACTTTTTGAATCTCTGCCAAATGGTTTTTCGATGATGATGCGCCGCCAGCCATCGCGTTCGTGCGCCATGCCTGCTTTCCCCAATTCCTGCACGACAACTTGGAACAGCGACGGGGCAGTCGCCAAGTAGTACAGTCGGTTAGCTGGACCACCCTCGAGCTCTTGAAGGAAACTATCCATCGCTACATAGTCCGCGCTTTTCTTGATATCGCCCCGTAAATACCAGAGTCTTTGGGAAAATTCCATCCACTCCTGTTTCGGGCACTCAAAATTCGCGAGTTCCTCCACACCTCGACGCATCTTCTCCCGGAAGTGCTCATGGCTGATCTCGCTTCGAGAGGTTCCCACAATGTGGAAATCCTTCGGCAACCGTCCTTTGCGATATTGATTAAAGAGTGCCGGAACCAATTTGCGGGCGGTTAGATCGCCGGAGGCTCCAAAAATCACAATGCTCGTAGCGTTTGATCCCTTTTTACCCAGACTCATTTACGCCCTCCAGCGGACCGCTTCCCACAGACAATATTCTCAGGATCCACCCTCTCGCTTGATCGCGTGTCCACCAAACTGATTGCGCATTGCCGCCAGGAGCTTCGCCGAATAACGCTCATCTTGCCGGCTTACCAGGCGCATCATGAGCGAAAGTGTAATGACCGGAGCGGGAATATCCAGGTCGATCGCCTCAGCAACCGTCCACCGACCTTCTCCACTGTCTGCAACCCAGTCTTTTACATTGGATAAATCTGGGTCCTCTTTCAAAGCTTCCGATGTGAGATCGAGCAGCCAGGAACGTACCACACTTCCATAACGCCAAATCTCGGCGATATTGTGCAAATCCAGGTCATATTCCTCTTTTGCTTTCATGATCTCAAAGCCCTCAGCATAAGCTTGCATCAGACCGTATTCAATCCCGTTATGGACCATTTTTACAAAATGACCCGCGCCGTTGGAACCGACATGACCCCAACCCTTGTTCTCTCCTGGAGCGAGGGTTTCGAAGGCCGGTTGAAGTCGTTTCACCTTGGATGCTTCTCCACCAATCATCATGCTGTAGCCTTCGGCAAGGCCCCAGACCCCCCCGCTTGTGCCGACGTCAACCAATGAGATCCCCTTCTCCTTCAGCTCACTTGCCCTGCGCTGAGTGTCCTTATAATTGCTGTTGCCGCCATCAATGACAGTATCGCCATCTGTGAGCAGCTCTCCCAGCTCATTCAGAAGCGACTCGGTTGGATCACCCGCCGGGACCATGATCCAGACAACGCGCGGAGTTTTAACTTGGCTCACCAAATCCTCGAGTGACTCTGCGCCTTTTGCGCCTTCCGACTCCGCTTTACTTATCGCATCCTGGTTGCGGTCGAATACAACTACTCCATGTCCACCCTTCAATAGACGGGATGTCATATTGCCGCCCATTTTTCCCAGTCCAACCATCCCTATTTGCATGCTTATAACCCTACTTTCATTAATTTCTTTTTAGTGAACGAATCCCATCCCCCGCGGCGATGATTACTTCGCTCGCAAGATCGAGGAAAAGCCCGTGCTCGACGATCCCCGCCCTGCTTTTAAGCTCTGCAGACAAGGCGTAGGGATCATCGATCGTTCCAAAATGACAATCGAGGATGAAATTCCCGCTATCCGTGACAAATGATTTGCCGTCCGCTTTCGTGCGTAATTGTGGTTCAGCACCGATGGATCGCAAATACTCTTCCAGGGGACGCCACCCAAAGGGGACGATTTCGATTGGAAGATCGTAATTCGTTCCAAGAACCGGTGAAAACTTTTGTTCATCGACAACGATGATATTAAGTGTGGTTGCCTGTGCGACGATCTTCTCACGCAATAATGCGCCTCCGCCACCTTTAATCAGATTCAATTCAGGGTCGACTTCATCCGCACCGTCAATCGTAACGTCGATCCGGGGATGTTCCTCCAGAGAGGTTAATGGGATTCCCGCCCTACGTGCTTCATCGGCGATTAAATCAGCCGTGGGGATCGCCTGTATACCTTCCAACTCTCCCCGACGAATCAGCTCGCCGATCAACCGGAAGGAATGTATCACCGTGCTGCCGAATCCTAAGCCAACTACCATACCTGATTCGATATACTCAACGGCTTTCTCGCCCGCCATTTTCTTCAACGTATTTCGGTCGTCTACCATATCAGATCATCTCTCTTTTTTTCGCTCGGCAATCATCTCCCTGACTACACCTGCTACTTTGCTTGATTCATCGACGATCCACCGTTCTTCTAGCAACCCCAGCGCGTGCACACCTTCTTTTGTGAAAGGTGTTGTGACAGCAACGCACCACATGCCCGCCGCTACTGCAGCGCGCACACCGGAGGGTGAATCCTCCAATACCATACAGCGCTCACTCGGTATCCCCAATTCGCTGGCGACAAAATGATAGATCTCAGGATCGGGCTTCCCTCTTTCGACATCATCACGAGTAGCGATGAAATCAAACGCATCCTTCAGCTTAAGAATCTCCAGAACCCGAGCGGCTTGAGGACATCTTGACATCGTCGCCAATGCAGTCTTGCAGCTTGCGTTCCTGGCTTCCTCGAGAACGGCCATATTGTGCGGCCATTCATGGTCCAGAATCAAGTCCGAGTCCTCTAGCATTCTTCCATAGTGCTGAAGGCGAATCTGAACAAACGCCTGCCAAGCGGCGCTTACTCCGAATTCCTTCATCCGCTCGGATGCACGCGCCGAGAGGTCAAACTTATCAACCAAAGCCTGAGCAACCTCATGCCTCGGCAGTCCAACAACCTCACGAAATGCTTCGATTACCTGCTTTTCCTCAACGTCATGCGGGCAAAGATCGGTGACCGCGCGTGCATAAGAGATCGCCTTCAGCTTTTCAGTCTGAACAAGCGTGCCATCGAGGTCGAAAACTACGGCTTCGATCATCGGTAGATCTCAATAACGGCTATACGCATCGCAATAAGCCGTCTCGCTTGCAGAAGAGCAGCGCCTGACTTCATTCGCTCTCTCACTCAGCCACGGCGTCCGTTAATATCTGAATGCCACCCTGAACATCTCCATCCAGATGGAAGCGGACTACTTTCCTGCCCTCTTCCTGTAAAGCACGTCGATCCCCAAGCGCTTGTGCTTGAATAAGAACACCGAAGGAGATGGATGATTCATCGTCTCCGGCTTCATCGGGTATCTCCAGATCCGCCGATTTTTCTGATGTGATTTGAATGAATAATCCGTTGCCACTGTCGCCTTTATGCATCTGACCGGTTGAGTGCAAGAAGCGCGGGCCAAAACCGAGAGTTGTCGCAAATCCAGTCCGATCACGCAACCCATGGCGCAAAACACTTAATACTTCGTACGTTTCATCAGTGTCAGGCAAGTAAGCCTGCACGGTGAGATACGCGCCAGGATCTGCGGCGCCTAAGAAACCGTTGAAAATCTCCATCAACGAGGGGTCTTCTTCGGCAGGAAAACTAATGCCAGACGCGATCGCATAAACTTTGATCCCGTCAACTTCAAAAAGCGGCGCTTCAGCAGGAAGTTGACCCTGCTCCTGATAAGCAGCCATCATCTCACGGGCTTTCACTTTTGCGGATTCCACGTTTGGCTGATCAAACGGATTGATGCCCAGGCGCTGCCCTGCGATCGCGGTGGCCATCTCCCA
>SOJU01000131.1 GCA_004376465.1 Anaerolineales bacterium
TCGAGATACCCGTAGGCGTCGAGGTTGAGGATGTCTACCTGTGTCTTGAGTAAAACCGACCAATCCGTGTTGGCGCAGCAATGTACACCGGCAAGCGCGCCTTCGGCATGGATGGCGTCGAAAACCTCATCCAGCATTTGAACGACAGCCTCGCGGCTGAGACTGATAAAGGCGGATCCAAAGGAGGCCATATAAGGTTCATCGACGAAGAGGATGATGTTGGGACGCACCTCTTTTAATCGGCGAATCTGCCAACGTGCGTTCATCGCGCTGTTCTTAACGATTGCGTCTGCCAACAACTCGTTGTAGAGGCTGGCGCGCGAATCCTGGTCGGTCACCGTCAGGCCAAAGCTGATGGGTCCGGTCACCTGCCCCTTCGCCCATTCCCCCGTCGTGTTTTTGAGCACATCGAGCATCTCGTAGAATCCCTGCGCGTTCTCCTGCGGAAGCGCAAAGGCTTCCATATCCTCGGCTAAATAAGACTCGTAGAACGGGGTCAGGGAGATGGCGAGGTCACCCTCGGTGTTAAAGTGAATTTTTTCGGATGCGTCGTCGACAACCAGTGCCGGAAGGGGAGCGCTGTATTGAACGTACATGTTCTCCCGGAACGACCGGCGCGTGAGTTGAGGCCAAGCGGGGACATCCAATTCCGCCAGGCGCTCGCACAAGCTGGCGCATGCCTGGTGGGGAAAGCTGCCGATGGCAGTCGTGGCGAATGGGGGAAGACCTTGCATGAATGACACCCTCCGTGTTGGCGGATTCGATGATCTCTTCTAATAGATCGCGACTGGCCTGAGTGAGGCTATCGTTGTTGCCTCTCATTATCACTTGGGCGGTTCGAATAATCAAGGTCATTCTTAAAGGAGCTCTGTTTGGCGAATCTTTGCGTACGTATTTTGTCCGCTGATTGACGATGGGGCTTGACAACTTCACAACAAAGATATATTCTAGTACTAGAATATAAAGAGGTGAAATGACCAACGCAGAGCTTGCCATTCTCTCCCTGATCGCCGAGAAGGACCGCCACGGCTACGAGATTGAGTCCCTGATTGAGGAGCGCGGCATGCGCGAGTGGACCGAGATCGGATTCTCGTCGATCTATTACATACTGAAGAAACTCGAGAAGAAGAAATGGATTAAGGGCAAGATAATGCGCCAGGCAGGGCCCGGACGTTCGCGGGTTGTCTATCACATCTCCGCCGCAGGTCGGACCGCATTGCGCGCAAGTACGCTTGAAGCGCTCTCGGTCCCCCATCGCGCCTCATCGCCCATGCAGTTGGGCTTGGCTAACCTCCCGGTAGTCTCGAAGGAGGAGGCGCTCGCCGCCCTGCGCAAGCAGAGCGAAGGACTCAGCGAACATAGAGAACATATCCAGGCCAGGTGGGAATCTCAGCAGCCTCTACCCTTCTTTGTAGATGCCATGTTCGATCTCGCACTTACAAAAATCACCACTGAGTTTGATTGGCTGGAACGATTTATCAACCAACTGGAGCAGACGCATGACGAAACTTGATTTTAAGAAGGAATGGAAACACCTATATAACCCTCCGAAAACGAAATTCACGGTCGTAGATGTGCCAAAAATGCAGTTTCTGATGGTCAATGGTCACGGTGATCCCAACACAGCTCAGGAATACCAGGATGCCATCGAAGCGCTCTATGGTGTCGCCTACAAAATGAAGTTCATCAGCAAGAAGACCCTGGAAAGGGATTATGTTGTACCTCCGTTGGAAGGGCTTTGGTGGGCCGAAGATATGGCGACTTTCAGCACGGCGCGTGACAAAAGCCAATGGGATTGGACGATGATGATCATGACCCCTGAATGGGTCACGGTGGACATTTTCGCTAATGCGGTCACGCAAGTGCGCGAGGCCAAGAATCCATTGTCGTTAGACAAAGTCCGCCTGGAGCAGTATCGCGAGGGGTTGTCAGTACAGATTATGCATGTGGGTTCCTTCGATGATGAAGGCCCTGTATTGGCAGAGATGCACAGCGAGTTCATCCCCGACAATGGCTATATTGAAAACGGCAAACACCATGAAATCTACCTCAGCGATTTTCGCAAGGTATCACCGGAGAAGTTAAGGACAGTGCTCAGGCAGCCAGTGCTGAATGTGAAGTGAGCCAAGAAACCAGCACTCTCTTTCTCCATAACCGACCAAGCTCCGCGGGGCAAGCTCTGCTAAAATAGCTCCATGGGCACGCTCTACCTGGTTTCTACACCGATAGGCAATTTAGAGGACATCACCCTGCGCGCCTTGCGGATCCTTCGCGAGGTGGACCTCATCGCTGCGGAGGACACGCGCCATACCGGCAAACTGCTGAAGCACTATGAAATCACGACGAAGCTGACCAGCTACCACGAACACAATAAAGAAGCGCGCGAGGAACACCTGCTGGATATTCTTGGGGAGGGAGATCTGGCGTTGGTCTCCGACGCGGGGACGCCGGGACTTTCGGATCCGGGTTTTGAGTTGGTGCAGGCGGCATTGGAGCGCGGCTATGAGGTCAGTTCAATACCGGGCCCTTCGGCGCCGATCGCAGCGCTGGTTGCCTCGGGTCTGCCGACGGATTCATTCATCTTCCTTGGCTATCTTCCACGAAAAGCGAAGGCGCGCCGAGCATTTATCGAGTCGCTTTCAAATGAGCGGCGCACGCTTGTCCTCTTCGAAGTCCCCCACAGGATTCAGAAGACGCTAGGAGATCTAATTGCGGCCCTTGGCGAGGACAGGCTTGCTGCTTTGGGTCGAGAGTTGACGAAGATGCATGAGGAGATCGTGCGCGGCACGCTTAGCGAAGTACAGACGCATATTGCCTCGAGAGAACCGCGCGGGGAGTACACGCTCGTTCTCGGAGGAGCACCCGCGCCGGGCAAATGGACGGAATCCGAAGTGATAGAGGCGATGCGGGAGCGCATCGATTCAGGGTTGAACCGCTCATCGGCTGCGCGGCAAATTGCCGCCGAATCGGGATGGAACCGGGGGGAAGTTTATCGATTGAGTCTGGAGGAATGATGAATTTAGACGATGTCTCGCGATTTGAGGAATTAGATCCCGGGGGGATGCTTGCCGAGATCGACGGGCTTCCCGACCAGCTCGAATCAGCCTGGAAGCTCGGATGGAAGCAGCCACTCGGGGAGATCTCCGGCGTGCGAAAGGTATTAATCGCCGGAATGGGCGGGTCGGCGATCGCCGCCGACCTCCTGGCGGCGTACGTTGCACCGATGGCGACGGTGCCAATTATCGTATGGCGGGATTATGATTTACCGGGTTTTAGCGCTGACCACGAAACCCTTGTGATCGCCTGCTCACACTCGGGGAACACAGAGGAGACACTGTCCGCTTTCACCGCGGCGGTGGAATCTGAGACGCAATTGTTAGCGATAACCACCGGTGGCGAGCTCACGAAACAGGCGAATTCGAACGATGTTCCGCTGTGGCACTTCGATCATGTCGGCCAGCCGCGCGCCGCAGTGGGCCACTCCTTCGGCTTGCTATTGGCGCTGATGACGCGCCTGGGTTTGATTCCCGATCCCGAAGAAGAATTATTTACTGCGGTAAAAGAGATGCGTTCTCAACAGGGGGACCTTTGTGCGCAGTCGCCCGTCGTTGAGAATCCCGCCAAGCGGATGGCCGGGCAGTTGATAGGGCGATGCCCGACAATTATTGGGGCGGAGATTCTGGCCCCGGTTGCGCGCCGCTGGCGGACTCAGATCGGCGAGCTGGCGAAAGCGGTGGCGGGGTTTGAGGCACTTCCAGAGGCGGATCACAATATGGTTGCCGGCGTATTGCATCCTGAGTCGCTACTATCAAACACGATGGTTGTCTTCCTGAAGGGATCGCAGGTGCACGAGCGAAATATCCTGCGCTCGCAGGTCACACGCGAAATCCTGATGGTGGAGGGTTTCGGTACGGACGTCATTGAAGCTCGCGGGGACACAAGACTGGCACAACAGTGGACGGCGCTGCACTTTGGAGACTACACGTCTTATTACCTGGCGATGGCTTACGGTGTCGATCCCACACCAGTGGATGCGATCGAGGATTTAAAGCGCCGCCTACGAACATAATCTCGGTTGTGATACATCTAAAACTCATGCGGGGCAGGATTCACATCCTGCCCCGTTTCATATTAGAGCCAAACATCGGGAGAAGGCTCAATTGCAGCCCGGGTGGTCGCGGCGTGTATAATGCCGGCATGTTAAACAAGCAAGTGCGACGATTTCCTCAATGGGGCTTTGGCGTACTCGGGTTTGTCCTGGGTGTCGTCTTAGTGGGGGTATTGGCTTCGCCAAAAGTAATCGCCGTGGAACCCGGCAAGAATGCGACCGAAGTTCCCTCTACTGCGCCTGTTCGCATTCTCTTCAATCGTCCGATGGACTCACAATCGGTGCAGTCCCATCTGCAGATTCAACCAGATAGTTTGGGTAAGGTCATTCAGCAGGGGAATCAGATTTCCTTTTCACCACAGGAACCCTGGCCGTTTGGCGAGACGGTAACGATAACGCTTAGAGCCGGGGCTCGCTCAGATCGCTTCCTGCCACTTCTGTTTGGGGAAACATGGTCCTTCCAGGTTGGGGAGCCGCGTGTGGTCTATCTTTGGCCCGCGAGTGAACAAGCGGAACTAACCATTCATTCGATAGCAGAGGAGGGGGAACCTCAACATCTCAACGGGACGGCTGCGCCCGTTCTTGACTACAATCTGAGCGCGAATGGGGTTCAGATCGTCTATGTAACTGTACGGGATGATCGCGGCAACGACCTTAGACTCTACGACCTCATCAGCGGGGAGGATCGCCTAATCCTGGGGTGTGAACCTGAGGTGCGCTGCAAGGCGCCGAGCCTCTCGCCCGATGGGGTCTGGCTAGCATATGAACAGGAGTCGCTGTCAGTCGGGGTTGGGGGTGTGGCGGTCATGGCCCGGAGTCGCGTCTGGATCGTACCTGCAAAGGGTGAGGCGGAGCCAACCCCGATGGGTCCCGAAGAACATATCACCGGCAACCCCGGATGGTCTCCAAGTGGCTGGCTCACCTATTATGACACCAGCTTGCAGGCGATTGCATTGGTGGACATCGCCGAAAACCAGACAACATCGCCTTTTAGCTATCTGCCGAGCAGCCTGGGGGTAGCAGGGGCGTGGTCTCCGGACGGTCTATATTTGGTCTATCCAGAGATCGTCTTCCCCGCAGATGCCCCGGGTGATTTTGAGCATACAGAGGGGAGAGTGGAAGGGGAGCCGCTGTTTTACAGCCACCTGTATCGTGTGGAAGTCATTTCGGGTTTGATCGAGGATAGTTCCCCCGGGGAGGAATTGATGGTGGAGGATGCCTCTCCGGTTTACAGCCCCGATGGAAGTTGGATCGCTTTCACGCGACGGTATCTGGATCCTTTGCGTTGGGCCCCCGGCCGCCAGATCTGGCTGATGCGTGCGGATGGTTCCGAAGCCCATCCACTTACCGATGACACCACAAAACTGCACACCTCCATCGCCTGGAGCCCGGATTCAAAACGGCTTGTCTTTATGCGCCGGAGTGCTTCTGACTTCTCACAGTTGGCAGAGATCGTCTGGTTGGATATCGGCGAGCCGCAATTGAAATCTCTTGTTGAAGGAGGGTTTTTACCAAGATGGATTCCCTGATTCAGATTAATCTTCCTGCCCCTGACTTCGAACTCCCCGATCTCATGAGTGTTCCACACCGTTTAACAGGTACTCAAGGGCGGATGCTGGTACTTAATTTTTGGTCATCAGAATGCCCCTGGGCACAGCGAGGCGATGAAATTCTGGCGGAGCTGAAGCTGGCATGGGGGGATCGGGTCGAACTATGGGCAATCGCCTCCAACGCCATCGAGACGGATGAGCAATTGGCGCTCGCAGCTGAGGCGCGAGAGCCCGGGCTTGTGTTGAGAGACGCGGAGCATGTGGTCGCCGATCTCTATGGAGCGGTGACGACGCCGCATTTCTTCGTCATTGATGAAAAAGGCGTTCTTCGCTACCGCGGGGCGCCCGACGACACATCGTTCCGTCAACGCGAACCGACGGTACACTATCTCAAAGATGCTGTGGAAGCGCTGCTGAACGGTCGCGACCCCAATCCGGCAGAAACTGCTGGATACGGCTGTACAATCGTGCGTCACGCTCTTTAGATGCACGCCGCTCGGGATGGACTCTCCGGAGCAAGTATCAGAGCCACTCACCTGGCAGATCTCTTTTTCACCCAGACAGCGACGTTTGACTGATGGGTGAATTCTGCTTTTCCCATGCTATAATCTTGTCGCCGCTTGGATCGGGCCACGACCAAGACGGCTGGGCGCCACCAATTTAACGTTCCCGCCCCAACGGCCTGGGCGGGTCTTTTTTAATAGGCCGCAAGGCGTCTCACTCTGGCAGGAGATAGCCATGTCAACACAAGCTCCCCATTCAGATCGCAAGAAAGTTACTACCCTATCTTTCCGTGAAAAGAAAATTAACGGCGAGCAGATCACGATGCTGACAGCCTATGATTATGGGACTGCGGCAGTGATCGATCGGGCGCGGATTGATTCGATCCTGGTTGGTGACTCGCTAGGGATGGTCGTTTTAGGCTACGAAAACACACTGCCGGTGACAATGGATGACATGATCCATCACTGCCGGGCGGTCGCGCGCGGGGTAGAATTCGCTCTTTTAATCGGCGACATGCCCTTTATGTCCTACCAGATCAGTATCGATGAGGCTATTCGCAACGCAGGGCGATTTCTGCAGGAAGGGGGCATGGACGCGGTCAAGCTGGAGGGTGGTAGAGATCGGAGCGAGACCATAAAGGCGATTGTAGGGGCTGGGATCCCGGTCATGGGTCATCTGGGGCTCACGCCGCAGTCCGTTCATCAATTAGGCGGGTTCCGCGCCCAGGGCAAGTCAGCGACAGACGCTCAGTGTCTATTCGAGGATTCACAAATTCTACAAGATGCGGGTTGTTTTTCGCTCGTTCTCGAATCGATACCCGCTCGGTTGGCGAAGCTAGTCTCCCAGCAGCTTGAGATCCCGACGATAGGGATCGGGGCTGGACCGGACTGCGATGGTCAGGTCCTCGTAACCCATGATCTACTGGGCTTGTTCGACCGTTTCACACCCCGTTTTGTGAAGAAATACGCCGATCTCCACCTCGAGATGATCAGGGCTTTTGAAGCCTATATCCAGGATGTCGAAGCCGGAGAATTCCCAGAACAGCAACATTGCTTTTCGATGCCGGATGAGGCGTGGGAGGCTCTCTTGCGGGAACTGGGCATTGAACCGTGACGTGGGACTTACCAAACAAATGGCCTGGGTAGGTTTTGACCCTATGCCGGCACGTTCTAATGCATCACAAAACTTACGTGCAATCGGATAAGCATTGAAATGAAGAGTGAAAAGATTCTCATTGTGGGAACGGGCGCCATGGCCAGTCTATTTGCGGCAAGGCTCGCGGGGGTCGCTGAGGTCACACTTCTTGGAACGTGGGAGGCAGGTCTCGACGCCCTCGAAACGCAAGGCGTGTGCTTGGTAGGAACCGACGGAAGGGAAGAGTCGTTTGCGGTGCGTGTAGCGAGATCCCCGGAGGCATGCACGGGAGCGAAAAAGGCGATTGTCCTGGTGAAGTCGTGGCAGACACATCGAGCGGCGGACCAATTAGCGGAGTGTCTTCATCCGCAGGGGATCGCGCTAACGCTGCAGAACGGTCTTGGGAATCGAGAGATATTGGAAAACGCCCTGGGTGAGGAGCGCGTCGGGTTCGGTATTACGACAACAGGGGCTACCCTTCTCGAACCGGGACGCGTGCGATCCGGCGGCGAAGGGACGATCCATTTCCGACCGCATCCCAACATGACCCCGCTGGTGGAATTGTTGACCAAAGCCGGATTTGTGATGGATCCGGTCGAAGATGTACAGGGATTACTGTGGGGCAAATTAGTGATTAACTCCGCGATCAACCCGCTTACAGCGCTGCTGGAAGTGCCGAATGGTGCGCTCCTCGCGTCATCTTCTATCATGGAGGTAATGGTGAGTGCAGCGGAGGAAACGGCTACTGTGGCTGCCGCTCTGAGTGTAAAACTTCCCTTTGCTGATCCTGGCGCTCAGGTGATGGATGTAGCACAGGGTACGGGGGAGAATATATCCTCGATGTTGCAGGATATTCGCCGGGGTGCACCAACAGAGATCGAGGCCATAAGCGGAGCGGTTGTGCGCGAGGGGGAACGCGCCAGCATCTCAACGCCCATCAACTGGACACTATGGCACCTGGTGCAAGGAAAAGTCCTACTAAAGCAAGGAAGGGACACATGAAGGTCGTTTCGACATTGGATGAATTGCGGTCTGCGAAGAGCGATCTCCTCACGCCATTGGGGCTGGTCCCAACGATGGGTTTTTTACACGAGGGTCATCTCTCACTGGTTAAAAGGGCAAAGGCGGAATGTAAAAGCGTCGGTGTGAGCATTTTTGTCAACCCCACCCAATTCGGTGATGGGGAAGACCTTGAAGCTTATCCTCGAGACCTGCCGCGGGATCTGCGGCTGTTGGAGGAGGAGGGGGTGGACCTGGTCTGGGTGCCGACGATCGAGGATGTTTATCCCACCGACTCACAATCATGGGTTGTGGTCGAGGAGTTAACTAAGGAGTTGGAGGGTGGGCGGCGGCCAGGTCACTTTCGCGGGGTAACGACAGTCGTGGCTAAATTATTCAACGCCTTCCAGCCGGATCGAGCTTATTTCGGACAGAAGGATGCCCAACAAGCGCTCGTAATCCGACGCATGGTTAAGGACTTACTGTTATCGATTGAGATTGTTGTCTGCCCGATTGTGCGCGAAGAGGATGGTCTGGCGATGTCCAGCCGGAATGCGTATCTGAACCCAGAGCAGCGAAGGGCGGCAATTGTTCTGCACCACGCTCTCGGGGACGCGGTTGAGCGATTCAAAAATGGAGAAAGGGACGCCGAGGTTCTGCGCGGGCGTATGCTCGCGGTTATTGAAGATGAACCGTTGGCGCGTTCCCAGTACGTCTCCGTTGCGGACCCGGACACGCTAGAAGAAGCGCAGGGAGAGATCCAAATTGCGCTGCTCTCAATGGCAGTTTATATAGGGGAGACGCGTTTGATCGATAATGTGATGCTGGGGGTCGACTGAAGCATTGGCTTGATTGATTCTATACTTGTGAAGCTGCAGGTCCGGGTTCGTTTGAGCGGCGAGATTGAAGCACCGATGTTGGAACAAGGATTGAACCCATCGCAAAGCGAGAGGATGCATATATGTTGCTGGCAATAGACATAGGGAACACCAATATCACGCTGGGCTTATACCGGGATTCCGAGCTCTTACGAGCGTGGCGGCTGGCGACCAGGCATGATCGGATGCCAGACGAATACGGGCTGCAGATGCTTGGTTTGTTGGAGCATGGGGGTTGGGATGGCGCTGATTTGCAAGCGGTTGCATTGGCCTCTGTTGTCCCCCCGCTCACGAGCAACTTTCAACAAGCGTGCCGGAGCTATCTGGACATTGAACCCTTCGTCGTTGATGCAGGCGTAAAGACTGGCTTGAAGATTCGTTATGAAGATCCCAAGCATGCGCTTGGAGCTGATCGAGTTGTAGACGCGGTTGCGGTGCTTCATTTCCATGGCGGGCCTGCCTGTGTCGTGGATTTCGGCACGGCGACCACGTTCGACGCCATTTCCGCTGAGGGGGAATACCTGGGGGGTGCGATTGCGCCCGGGATGGGTATTGCTGCAGATGCTTTGTTCCAACGGACGTCCAAGCTGCCGCGAGTCGATATCAGCCGGCCGCCATCCGTCATCGGGCAGAACACGGTGCGCGCTATCCAATCCGGACTCCTGTATGGCTATGTCGGCCTGGTAGAGGGGATGGTCGAACGCTTTCGGGCAGAATTGGGGCAAGGGATGAAGGTCATTGGGACCGGTGGATTGGCGTCGATCATCGCTGAGGAGACGAAAGCGATTGAAATCCTTGCCCCCTGGTTGACGCTTGATGGATTACGGCTCGTCTGGGAAATGAATCGCTAGGTTCACGCGGACATGAAGTTTTTCGCCATCAGTTTATCAATCAGGCACCTTGGGTATAAAGAAACGTCCCCCTTGTGAGAGGGGGACGTCGTTGCCAAGGTTATTCACCTTGACAGGGCTGTTCAAATCGTATCTTGGATGCTATATTTAGTCAATATAGAACAAATATTCTCCTTCAGTCAGGGGGTTCTATGGAACGAGTAAGTGTGTATGTTGACGGTTTCAATCTCTACTTTGGGATAAATGATAGTGGCTGGCGCCGATACCTTTGGCTTGATATTAGAGCTCTCGCACAACGGTTATTATTAAAGGACCAACACCTAATCGAAGTTAAGTACTTCACCGCACTGGTTCGGGGCGATATCTCCAAAGCACGAAGACAATCAACATATCTCCAGGCACTCCACGAGACCGGGAATATTCAAATCCTCTATGGTCGTTATCAAGAAAAATCCAAAAAGTGCTTTTCTTGTAACTCCTCATGGGTAGAATACGAGGAGAAGATGTCAGATGTAAGAATGGCATCGGAGATTCTTCGTGATGTGTTTCTGGATAAATTTGATACAGCTTTAATCTTATCTGCAGATGCAGACCTCCAACCTCCCATAGAGATTATTAAAGCCGAGTTTCCGCAAAAGAAAGTGGTGATTGCTTTTCCACCCAAGAGAGATAGCTATCACCTACGTAATATAGCGGATGCCCACTTCAGAATCGGCAGAGGAAGATTGTCAACGTGCCAGCTTCCGAAAAAGATAACCAAACATGACGGGCATATCTTGACCAGACCGGTTGAATGGAGTTAATGGCGCATAACCCATTCGCTGCACCGTCCCAACCGGGGGCTTGGGACAGCTGATCCCATGGGCTGGGCGAAATATCGATGGTGGTTCTGATTTGAGAATCTTGGAAAGAAAGCCAAGGTACAAGCGGGGCGACTAAGCTCAATATCGATCTCTCGACAGGGGCGCGCAATTCGGCGTCCCCGTTCGTTTCACGAATCGTGATCCAGGTGGTTAAATTAATAGAGGACAATCGCTAAAGGAAAACAACCTTTGCCGCAACAACCTTTTGAAACGCTCGTTGAAAACCATCGTGATGAGATTTTCGCCTACCTTTGGCGCCTAGTCCCCGGCGATCAGGCCGAGGATTGCCTGCAAGAGACCTTCCTGCGAGCGTTTCGAGCATACAAACGTACGGCCCCGGATTCCAATCACCGCGCCTGGCTCTACAAGATCGCAACCAACGTAGCGCGGACAGCTCATACTCGACGACAGCGGGAGATGACCCGTGAACTTAATCGGCCGGCAGCGCCAGAGGGGCGCACACTTCTTGACTCCGTCATCCATAGCGAGGATCTGAAAGTAGTGCTGCAAGCAGTCGAAGCCCTGCCGCATAAGCAGCGCGCCGCATTGATGATGCGCAAGTACCAGGAGATGGACTATAAGGACATCGGGGCCGCACTGGAATGTTCTCCGGCGACAGCCCGGGCGCATGTCTACCAGGCCTTGAAGAAGTTGAGGGTGCGACTAGCAGGAGATTCGGAACGCTCGATGGAGGCAGAATGAACGAGAAACCAAATCCGTCCAAACATGATGCAGCCTGGTTGGGGGATGATGACCAGGATCTGGTTCCAGAGCCGCTGACGGAAGCGCTGGATCGGATATATGCTTCTGGCCCGAGCGAAACGGCCATGACCGCTGCACAAATCAAACTTGATCGCGCCTTGAAGGCAGAAGAGGCGACAGTTGTGTACTACGATCATGTGCCCGCTTCCCCAATCGGGGCGTTCTTTGTTGGCATCTCCGAATGGGGCGTCGTGGCGCTCTCATTCGAAGAGTCAGAGGAGCGCTTCTTGGCTTGGTTGCAGCGCAGATTGAAAGCAACTGTGGTTAGCGAGCCCGGTAAGCTGCGAGAGGTAGTCTCCCAGGTGTTGGAGTATCTCGAAGGGCGCAGGAAAAATTTCACCTTCGCATATGACTTGAGATCTTCAACGCCCTTTCAGCGCGAAGTGCTGACCACAGTACAGAAGGTTCCGCGCGGGGAATACCTGACCTACGGAGAGCTGGCACGGCGGATAGGTAAGCCCGGCGCGGCGCGAGCTGTCGGACAAGCTTTGGGCAGCAACCCCATCCCGATCCTCATCCCCTGCCACCGAGTCCTTGCCGCAGATGGCTCGCTTGGTGGTTATTCCGGACGCGGCGGCGTGCGAACAAAAGCGGCATTGCTCCGTCTGGAGGGGGCGCTTCAATGAAAGTGGGTGGAGGCAGCGATTCACCATGGCGGGAGCTTGAAGGGGATATTATTGCATGTCGGCAGTGCCCTCGCTTAGTGGAATGGCGCGAGGAAATCGCGGCGCAAAAACGACGAGCGTTCTCCGATTGGGAATATTGGGGTAAACCGGTGCCTGGATTTGGCGACCATGAGGCGCGGCTGCTGATCATCGGGCTAGCGCCCGGGGCCCATGGCTCCAATCGCACCGGACGCATGTTCACCGGTGATAGTTCCGGTGACACGCTGTTTGCGGCAATGTATCGCGCGGGTTTCGCAAATAAACCGGTGGCAAGAGAGAGCGGTGACGGTCTGAAGTTGCCGGATGCTTTTCTAACAGCAGTTGGACGTTGCGTTCCACCTAAAAACCGACCCACAGCAGAGGAATTGGCGAATTGTCAACCTTACCTCCTGCGCGAGATAGAGCTCCTCCGCCGGGTGAGCGTGGTTCTGGCGTTGGGGCAGATTGCTTTTGACGGATATCTGCGGGCGTTGCAGGGGCAGGGGTTGGAGATACCCCGCTTAAAATTCGCACATGGGTTGTGGCACGACTTTGCACCACCCACGCCATCGCTGGTTGCCTGCTACCACCCTAGCCGGCAGAATACACAAACCGGCCGGCTGACCGAGGAGATGATGGATGCGGTTTTCTCTCGCATCCGCAACGCCCTACAAATCGGAATGGATCAAGCGTGAGGATTCTGTTTGCCGCCAACAGAGGCCATCGTGACGACTGAAATGAGATCGAACCTATGACATCATCGCCTGGAGAACGGTCGATTGAAGCACGGGGGATCATCAACCTCTTCATCGTCTATATCGTTTGGGGCAGCACCTACCTGGCCATCCGCATTGCCGTACGACCCGGATCGGGGATACCGCCTTTCACGCTCGGCATGGTACGCATTCTTATCGCCGGTATCTTAATGCTGCTTATATCCGCTTTGCGACGTTCGCCAATGCGCCCTACTCGCAAGGAACTGGTTGTGCTGGCGTGTTCGGGAATCTTGCTTTGGACCGGTGGAAACGGGATGGTGAACTGGGCGGAGCAAAGAATAGATTCTTCATTGGCCGCGCTGTTGATTGCCACCGTTCCGCTGTGGATGGTTCTTATGGAGTCTATCCTGGATCGAAAAAAACCGTCCAGCGGATTGGTGCTCTCCTTGATCATCGGCTTTACCGGCATAGCCTTGCTCTCAGCGACAACTCTTCAAACCGGGGATATGGGTGATATCGTCTCTTTGTTGGCGTTGGTCCTGGCATCGATCAGTTGGACGTTGGGATCGCTGCTGCAGAGCCGTATGCCGGTCTCACTGAGTATCGAAGTGAGCGCCGGATATCAGCAGATTTTCGGCGGGCTAGGTTTCGTGGTCCTGGTTCTACTGACGGGGGAGCCAAGACCGACGCCGACGACCGAAGCGTGGCTGGCCTGGGGATATTTGATCTTCGTCGGTTCATTGATTGGATTTACTGCCTATGTGCGCATTCTGCAGCTTCTGCCGATGAGTGTGGCTATGACCTACGCTTATGTGAATCCGGTGGTCGCATTGTTTCTCGGCGCCGTGATTTTAAGCGAACATCTCAACCTTACTACGCTTGCGGGAGCGGCGCTTGTGCTGCTCGGGGTGGCCGGTGTTTTCCGCGACAGGAGCAGGTTAAGACCTCGTGACGGGGCATTGTCTTGAGGTAAACACAAAAAAAGCACCGCGGCTCCTAAAGAGCCGCGGTGAAGTCTGTTGTAAAAAGAACCCAACACTTATGCCGAAATCTCAGGTTGAAGAAGACGTGCGTCCTCCTCGCGTGCTACCCTTCTCTCTCGCGCAGTACCCCCGAACTGAAGTAGAGGAGATCCAGGGTGCATGCTCAACGCTGCGCTTTGTCTAGTGAACGACAAGGTGTTAAGGAAGCATGATGCTGGGGATGATTGCACATCCAGGGGTGTGCTCCACGCTCCGCTCTGAGTGCAAAGCGAGGGGATTGGTTCCTCGACGAGCTCGGGATGAAAAATCCCCCACAGTCCCCCCGTCTTGTCCTTTCCGCTACGCTATAAGGGTGTTCCGCGAGAGGACAAAAGGGGGGTGCAGGGAACCTATTTCATTATCCCCCGCACCCCCTTCCGAACGGTTCAATCCGTATACGGCCAAGTTCCAAAGCCGGGCTCTGTCCAATCCGCTCGGGATGCGGTTCATAGGAAAAAATCCGATCAGCATTTCTTTGTCATAGATGTGAGCGCTGAAAGATAACTGATATCTCTGATCGAGAGGTCAGTGAAATCAGTTTTATTCAGTGCCTCAGCGGTTCAATCGCCCCCCCCCTTCGGTTGGGGGTGATTAAGGAATTAATCAGAAACTTCGAGGAAAAACTTTTTGGGGCACGCAATTGCCTATGACTGCCTCTGCGTGTTCTCCGACATGTGTCGGTCAATCGCGATTGCATATTCTATAAAACTGATGAGAATAGTTATTAATTGACTGGGTATCAAATCTTCCACCTTTAGGAGTGTAAGGTTCATCCCTCTCACCTCAATTTTTAAGCAGACTGTAATCGTACCTATCTCATGCTCCTAAAAGAACGCAGCCCGGGTCGTCTGATGATCTCCATAAGGATGTCAGCCCGCCTTTATGTGCACCAAAGTGAGGAGGAACTACTATGAACTCAAAGGTACGATCTTCCATTTTCTCTAGTACTCTCGAATATCTACTTCCGGCACTGGTTTTCACACTCAGCATGCAATTGCTGAGGGTATTCATTTCCAGCCTTGCGTGGTACCTGCGTGATACGGTAGGCATCTCAACACTCAGTCTGATCCCGTATGCCTTCGGCACCTTTTTGCTCGGTTTTCTGGCCGCTGCACTCCACCGGTTGGTAGGATCGCGAAACGCTCTTTGGATCACCGCAGGGGGCGTGGCAGTCCTGCGGCTGATTGAGCAGTTGAGCTTAAATCCTGCATTGGATTTAGGATTGAGCATCGCAGGTATGGGGCTATTTCTGAACTTCCTATCCATCTTTATGGGACACGTAAGGATGCAAGGAGACAGCGCTGCGCCGCGATGGGTTTATGGATTGGTTTTAGGGTTGGCTTTGGATATCGCACTGCGTGGCGTTTTTGGCGCGCGAGACCTGAGTACAGTCTCTGGTGTGATTCCCTTGTTGATCGTGGTTGTGATCGTTGGTCTAATCTTCTGGGCGCTGTGGCGAGAACCCAAGCCAGGGGCTGGGATTGCAAGCGATGCTGCCTGGAAGCGTGCTTTACCTCTCATGGCGATCGGCCCATACATGGTACTTCAAGTGTTGTTCTTTCAGAGCCAGGGCTGGGTGGAAGAGGTTGCTGGTTTGAACACGCCGATTGGATTTGTAATCGTCATGCTGGGTAGCCTGGCAGCGACAGTTGGTATCGCCTGGGGGTTTGCCCGCCCACGAAGTATGCACCCGATACTCGCGTTTGGCATTGCCATCTATCTAACGCTGGCCGTCTTTGGCATAGATCAGGCGGCCGGAATGATCGTATTCACGATTCTGATCGGGCAACTGCTCATGGGTTGGGGGTTGGCAGTGGTTGCAGGCGTTGCCAAACAAGCGAATAGCCCTGGGTTGTGGCGAACGACGGTCGCTGTGGCAGGAGGGATGGTTCTCTTTCTCACCCTCGTGTTCGCTTACTACATAGCCATGGACATAGCATTGCCCTTCCCGCGCCAGGCTTTCCCTACGGCCGCAGCCGCCCTGCTAGGGGTGCTTTTTCTGATTGCCAGCATACAGGCCCGAGCGCATACTGAGGTCGCCTCCTGGGATCTGTCTGGCATTTCGGTGGCGGGTGTTTTGGCCATCGTGCCGCTGGCCTATTGGGTGCTGTTGGGTTCTGCTCCTACCACTGAACAACCACCAGGTCTCCCGATCAAGGTGATGAGCTACAACGTCCATGCGGGATTTGGCTTTGCTGGTCTCCAAGACTTGGAAGCTATTGCCCAGGTCATCGAGGATTCCGGAGCTGATATTGTGGCGTTACAGGAGGTCTCGCGGGTGCGATTGATGGATGGATCGGCTGACATGTCTACCTGGCTTTCGCAACGCCTGGATATGCCAATTCTTTTCCGGGGCACGGAAGAACCCATCTGGGGTAATGCAATTCTCTCCCGATACCCTGTGCTCGAATCCGGGTGGGGTGAATTGCCGCTTGCAGGCACTCTGATAAAGCGAGGGTACCTTTGGGCTCGCATTGATGTAGGAGGACCACAACCGCTGCTGGTCATCGCCACTCACTTGCACCACCTGGCGCCCGATAGCCTCGCACGACAGGCTCAAATACCTGTTCTCCTTCGATTCTGGGATGGCCAGGATTA
The DNA here is from genome assembly GCA_004376465.1 of Anaerolineales bacterium. GTDB lineage: Bacteria > Chloroflexota > Anaerolineae > Anaerolineales > E44-bin32 > E44-bin32. The sequence continues at coordinate 16,630 of SOJU01000131.1, forward strand.
TTCACTGCTGCTCGGGGATCTGAATGCGCAACCCGACTGGGTCGAGATGAAGCTTATCGCGGATGCAGGTCTGCTGGATTCGTGGAGCGAAGCGGGCGTTGGGCAAGGCTTCACCTTCTCCGCTGGCGATCCCTATCAGCGTATTGATTGGATATGGCACAGCGACGATTTAGTCGCTGTTGAGGCCCAAGTGATTCAGACACAAGCCTCAGATCACTTGCCGGTAGTGGCAATACTCGACTTAGCGCCATAGAGTCCTCGAGGATCGTGTTTTGATTTTGCAGACCAAGAAGTGCGAACGCCTTAAGCCCTAGTGTGGAAATGAACATCAACAGAGTCATTGTCGTCTTCGCATCTGATTATGGGAATAATCGGATGCTTGGGTGGATTGGTATTCCATTTGCTAGTAATCAGTAGTTTATTAAAATTGGCATTATCATGAGTTGGGCTTTATCGTTTCCACGTCAAGAAATTTCTGTAACTTGTGACTAACTTCGCCGGCCCTGCTTCTTGCGCGTCATGAATAAGTTCGGATAGATGTGAGACAGTAGCGAACAAATGGAGAAGCGGCATGAAACACGCGGTGAGTGTGAGCTTGGGAAACCCCGCGCGAGACAAGCGTGTGGAGGTGGATTTCGCCGGCGAACGAGTCCTGGTTGAACGGATCGGCACTGGGGGGAACGCGAAGAAAGCTCAGGCACTCTTTACAGAGCTGGACGGCAAAGTCGACGCGCTCGGTGTGGGAGGAATCGACATGTATGTCCGGCTTGGAAAGCGGGAGTATCCTATTCGCGCTGGGCTGAAGCTTGTCCAGGATGTGCGCGATACCCCTATCGTCGACGGCAGGGCGCTCAAGTATGTGCTCGAAAAGCGCGTGTTCGAGTTGGCTGGAGATGCCCTGGCAGACATGCCGCGTTTCCGCCGCGCCTTTATGCCCTTCAGTATTGACCGCCTTGGTCTGGCCGAGGCGATATCCACCATTGCCGACGAGGTTATCTTCGGTGATTTAATGTTTGCTCTTGAAATCCCCATTCCCATGCGCGGCCTCCCGAGCTTATATAACTGGGCCAGGGTTTTGCTACCCATCGTGGGTTTTCTCCCGCTCTCAGCTATCCTCCCGCCTGGCACCAAGGGGGAGGAGCGCAAACCCAAACACGTCCGATTTTGGCAGGAGGCAGCTCTCATTGTGGGCGACATGCATTACATCTACACATACGCGCCCGAGGACCTTCGTGGGAAGTGGGTCATCACCAACACGACAACGCCTGAGAACATCGAGCTGCTTCGAAAGCGTGGAGTGCAGCGGGTCATCACAACGACGCCGCGCTACGGTGGTCGGTCCTTTGGCGTGAACATGATGGAGGCAGCTCTCACAGCATACGCCGGGAAGGGCCGACCATTATCCGATGCTGAACTTGGCGGGTTGATTGAGGAACTGGCGCTGCGGCCATCTATCGAAACCCTGAACGCCTGAGCGGGGCCTGCACACCGGTTTCCCTGCATGTTCACCGCTCTTGTCATTATGGCCGCATCTGTTTCATAAGGCTGAGGGGTAGGAGAGACACATTCGACGGACTCCCCCCGAGAACCCGCTTCTGATAAACCCAGAAACATCTGGTCATTCCCCACTTATGGTTGCGAACTGAATCTAGATTCGCTCCGAGACCACATATGTACGTTCACGTTACGAGTGAGATAGTTCCGTTGTAGAATGAATGCGTGGATCAGTCGGCGATATTGGAGAACGGTCATCTGTACCTGAGCGACTACGATCGCGAGTTGTTGTCGGGCGAACGCGGTCCGGGGGCGCAGATGGCCATGCGCATCATCGTGCGCATGGCGGAGATTCAGGGTGTCGAGCGCTTGATCGACATCGAGGCGGCGCATGTCGACAGCTCACTGTACATGGGGGCGGCGACGCTAGAATTTGCAGAGAAGCTGGTCGATCTTGGAGCGAAGGTATCCGTTCCAAGCACCCTGAATGTCAGCGGCGTCGATGAGCACAACTGGATGCATTGGTCAGTTCCACCCGATTGGGCGGAGAATGCAAAGCGGCAAATGCGGGCGTATCAGGAGATGGGATGCATCCCGACGTGGACCTGCGCACCCTATCAAACCGAGTTCAAACCAAAGTTCGGGCAGCAGATCGCCTGGGGGGAATCCAACGCCATCGTCTTTGCCAACTCCATCATTGGCGCCCGCACAGAACGCTATCCCGACCTGCTGGACATCTGCGCGGCGATAACCGCACGTGTTCCCGCCGCCGGGCTGCATTTGCAGGAGAACCGCGCCGGGCATGTCCTTCTCAGGCTGAAGGAAGTGATAGACCGAGTTCAAAGACATGAAAGCTTCTATCCTGTGCTCGGTCACTTGATGGGCAAGGTCGCTGGAGAGAAAAATCCGGTTGTGGTCGGAATGGAAGTGGAACCTGAGTGGGATCAGCTTAAAGCGCTCGGCGCCGCTGCGGCTTCCTCCGGAACGGTAGGGCTCTTTCATCTGGTGGGGATAACGCCAGAAGCGCCCACACTGGAAGACGCGCTTCAGGGTAACGAACCAGAGCAGGAGATCGATGTCACCATGGATTACCTGCGTGAAGCATGGAGGGAACTCTCAACCGCGGATGGTCGAGATCTGGATTTGGTGGTGTTGGGCTGCCCGCACTTCTCATTGGCGGAGTTCGAGCGAATGGTCCTCTTGATCGATGGGAAAGAAAAACACGAGGATGTCGAGTTCCTCGTCAACTCGAATCGGGCTATGAGAGCGCTGGCGGATAAGGCAGGATATCTCCGATCTTTGGAAGCGTTCGGCGGCGTGGTGACCGTAGATACCTGCCCTCTAGCAACGCCGATGCTGTCGCCGGAGATCGATGTGGTGATGACAAATTCGGCCAAATATTCATATTATGCGCCGGGTATGCTCGATGAGGGTGTGGTATTTGGAACGCTCGAGGACTGTGTGCTTTCCGCCGTTGAAGGGCGCGTTGTTAGGGACGAATCATTATGGCATACGTGATTCAGAGCAGGCCGATGGTGGCGGGCTGTGCTGAGGGGCAGGTCTTGTTGAGCGATAAACCGCTCAGTTTCTGGGGTGGTTACGATTCGCTGACGGGAGAGATTATCGACCGGCGTCATCCGCTTTCGGGTGAATTCGCTGCAGGGAAGATCCTCGCGCTACCCTTCTCACGCGGTTCGAGCACGACAACAGCCGTGCTGCTTGAATCTATGCGTGGGGGAACGGCGCCGGCCGCGATCCTGACGATAGGTGTCGATACATTTTACGCGCTCGCGTCGATCGTAGCTGAGGAATTATTCAACGAGACCATCCCGATCCTGTCGCTCTCTCCGGCGGATTTCGAGAGGCTGAAGAACGGGGACACGGCGAAGATCAACCAATCTGGCGAGATCGAGATATCCACACAGGAAGAGAATTGACTGGCTGCTCGACATTGACGGAAATGCGTACAGGGCCTTAAGCTTGTCAAAGCTGCCGTATGCATCAGGAAGGTAACCATGGAAATTGCACCGACTATCCCGAACCTGGAGAACCGACGTATCCTGCTGGGTGTCACCGGATCGATCGCCGCCTACAAAGCTGCGGATTTAGCGTCTAAACTCACACAGGCTGGCATGCAGGTGGATGTGATCCTGAGCGCAGCGGCGCGCAAGTTTGTCACCCCGCTCACCTTCCAATCAGTCACCGGCAGGAAGGCCTATACAGAGTCGGACCTCTGGGGCGAAGACGCGCATGTCTTGCATGTTGGTCTCGTGGAGGGGGCTGACGCTTTCATGATTGCGCCAGCAACAGCCAATACCATCGCCAAGCTGGCCACTGGGCAGGCGGAATCTCTGTTGACGCTCACGGCGCTTGCAGCCCGTTGTCCATTGATCGTGGCTCCGGCGATGGATGTTGGGATGTATGAAAACATCGCCACGCAGGAGAATATTAAGATCCTGCATGAGCGCGGTGTTTTTTTTGCCGGCCCCGCCGAAGGCCGGATGGCATCCGGCTTGGTTGGCAAGGGGCGTATGCTCGAACCGACAGCGTTGATTGGAGTTCTGAGGCAGGTTCTGGGTCAAGGGGGATCTCTCGATGGTCGCAAGATCGTCGTGACGGCTGGAGGGACACATGAGCCGGTCGACCCGGTGCGCGTGTTGGCGAATCGTTCTTCGGGGAAGCAGGGCTTTTCACTCGCTCAAGCGGCGATCGATCGCGGTGGAAGCGTGGTCTTGATCGCCGGCCCAGTGACGCTGCCGACGCCTGTTGGTGTGCGCCGGATTGATGTGACTACGGCCGCGGAGATGTTTGAGGCTACGCAAGAGAGCGTGGAGAATGCTGATGTCCTGCTTATGGCTGCAGCAGTAGCCGACTTTCGACCAGGTGAGATTGCAAAGGAAAAAATCAAACGTAAGAATGATGTCCCCGAGATCACATTAGAGCGGACGGATGATATTCTGGCGGCTGTGAGTAAACTCAAGGCAAAGAGTGGAAGGCCGCGTGTGATCGTGGGTTTCGCCGCCGAGAGCCAGAAACTGATTAAAAACGCCCAGAGCAAGCTTGAAGAGAAAGGCCTGGATCTGATTATCGCCAACGATATCACCGCGGCGGATGCAGGTTTCGCCGTCGACACCAACCGGGTCACCCTGATAGATCGAGAAGGCGGCAGCGAAGAATTGCCGCTCATGACTAAAGCCGCGGTGGCGGAGGAAGTGCTCCAAAAGGTTGTTGAATTGCTGGGCGCTGCAGATGATGGGTCTTGAACGTCGAACGAAGCGGTAATCTTTATTTAGGAACACAGGGTTTTTCCTTTGACGATTGGGTTGGACCTTTCTACCCCGCCGGCACATCGAAAACCGCATACCTGGAGCAATACGCCGAACGCCTCCCCGCGGTCGAGATCGATTCCACGTTCTATGGCGTTCCGAGGGCGACAACGGTACAGAAGTGGAGGGAACGAACACCTCCCGGATTCCGCTTTGCGGCCAAGTTCCCCAAACTCATCACGCACGAGAAAAAGCTCGACCGGGCGCTCGGCGATGCAGAGGAATTCATTGGAACCATGCAGGCGCTGGGTGACAAGCTGGCCGTTCTCGTCTTACAGTTCGCCTACGATTTCACACCGGATCTCTACGATCGACTGGACTCATTCTTAGCGGCGCTGCCTGGGGGGACGCGCTATGCTGTTGAAGTGCGCAATCGCGGCTGGTTGAAACCTGAGCTCAGGGAGATGCTCTCTCAACACAACGCCGCATTGGTGCTGCAGGATCTCCATTATATGCCCAAGCTGGATTGGATCACGGCGGATTTCACCGTCATCCGCTGGTTAGGGCGGCGCAAGGATATTGCCCGCTTCGACGAGATTCAGATCGATCGGTCACAGGAGATGGGGGAATGGGCGCAAAAGGTGAGCCGCTTCCTTTCAGATGGTGTAAACGTGTATGGCTTTTTCAACAATCATTTCGCCGGCCATAGCCCGGCAAGTGTACGTCAATTCGCGGCATTACTTGGCGTGGACCTGATGGAACATAATGAAGGGTCGACTAGGGGCACACAGATGGCGATGGAATTTGAAGATGAGTGATCTTGGCGTACCGGAGTTGACCTTGCCAGAGAAGCTGGATGTCCGTGATGTGCTCGAAGTTGTAACTCGTGCACTCGAGGGGCAGGAGCGAGATTCTGAATACCTCAAGGGGATGTAGATGGCTGTTCCAGGAGCCGGGAAACTCTATGGCGTCCGTGTACCGCAGTTGCGCATGATGGCGAAGCAGCTTACAAAGAAGTACGGCGACCAGAAACAGGACCTCGACCGGTTCGCGCAAGCGAGTTGGACGCAAGAGAGTCGCGAGCACCGCCTTATCGCGATTTTTGTACTTGCCGGGATGAAAGAACTGACCCCCGAACGAAGGTGGGAACTGGGCGTGGAATTCTTGCCCGATGTCGAAGATTGGGAGACTTGTGACCAAATGTGCCACGCATTGTTAGGTCAGGCGCTGGCGGAAGACCCGGACTACATGGAGAAACTCGAGACCTGGATCGATGACGACAACTTCTGGGCCCGGCGAGCAGCGCTGGTCTCCACCGTGATTCTCCGCAGGGCAAAGTACTCCGAGGCTGTAGCAAAGGGGCTAGATCAACGAACGCTGGGAATGTGTGCCATCCTCCTGGAGGATGGGGAGAAGTACATCCGCAAGGCGGTCGACTGGACGGTGCGTGAGGTGGTCAAGCGTCACTACGCGCTCGCATTTACGTGGATGGTAAATCAAGCCGAAAGTGGGCTTGGCGCCGTTGGACGTTCGACCCTGAAACTCTCCGCTAAGAAGCTCGACGAGACCGACCAACAGCGTTTTCTCGCCGCTCTCGAATAAGACCCCGAAGCTGAATGCGCTCGAGCATTCAACTAAAGCGACCTGGCAAGGAAATCAACCTATCGCTACCGGATCGGATTGAGCGAGGCTGCTCGGCTCCCCACGCGGAACTTCCAATACACCAAGCCATAGGATTAAAGTCCTCTGACCCATCGGTGGGATGGTCATGGGTTTGGGGGAGTGTTAGATTTAAGGGGTAACTTCTAATGTTTTCTTGAGGAGATTGAAATGTTATCGACTGCCCGAACTAAAAGGACACTATCTCTAATCCTGTTTATTGTCCTGTTGCCTGCGTGTAGCATACCGCTTTCATACAACAACAACCCGGAATCCGCTCGGCCGGACGAACCGATAGAGGAAATTGTCGTCGTAAAACCGGCGGCGATCTCACCTTCGCCCACGGCAGAGCCCGAGGTTATTGAAGGAGAAATAGTAGAGCCGTCTGCAGAGGCGACTGATGTTGAAATACAGCCCACTCAAACCGACGAATCTGACCCCGAGCAGCCGATAAATCCAATGACGGGCTTGCCCGTGGAGGACCCGGACGTTCTCCAGCGGCGACCTCTGCTCGTTTCGATCTCAAATTTCCCTCCAACAGCGAGGCCGCAGGCGGGGTTGTCATTCGCATCGCATGTGTACTCCACGTTCATCGGGTTCGGTATGAACCGCTATGTTGCGGTTTTTTATGGTGACTATGCGGAGCACCTCCAGGAGATTCTTACCAATCGGCTCGCGGAGGGCAATGACGATGATTTCGCGATCGGCCCTGTCCGCTCTGGGCGGGTGGCTTTTGAGGACATTAAAAATCAATACCCGCACGCGCTCCTGATTACCGCTGGAGCCTCTCCAGAAGTGCTTTCGCAGCTATCCAATCAGGTTTCGGTGTTCGGATCGAACAATGAAAGTGTCAACAGTACTGGTGTTGGGGCGGGTGCGCTCGGCCAGCTCGCGAGCGGTTACCCGGTCGATCCACTGAAATATGAATCGTTGGTGTTTGACCCAGCCCCACCCGAGGGTGGCGAGCCGGCCGAGTTCGTACGTATCATTTACAACTACCTCAACCAGAATGGATGGGAATACGATCCGGGGAGCCGAACATACCTGCGATCGCAAGATCAGGCGGATGGAAGCGGAGAGCTCTATCCGATGATCGATAAATTAACAGGGGAGCAATTGGGGTTTGAGAACGTGGTCGTGTTGTGGGCGAAGCATTCGTATCTCTCCCCGACGGTCGTTCAAATTAACCTCTCCTACGTATGGGATCAGTTCGGTTTGCTTTACCGTGATGGCCAGGTCTACGAAATCAAGTGGTCCACTCGTAACGGCAAGTTGATGATCTACGACGGAGAGGGAGCGCCGGTGCCTTTGAAGCCGGGCAAGACCTGGTTTGAAGTGGTCAGCTTCCAAACTACCTGGGATCGCGACAAGAGCATCGTGCGCTTCCACGAGCCCCCGTCCGATTTCTAGCTCGGCGTCTTTTCGACAGATGGGGTTCGTTAGAAAATTCCCGGTCGCATTTTGATTATAGGAAGCATGGCAGAGAAATAAGGGCCATGCTTTCTTGATTTAAACAAGTTGTTTGTACCATTTCCGGGGACTAGGGGGTCAGATCGGTCTATGGAATAGTCCAGTGCTCGATCGGTAGAGTTTTTAGGCTACAATGGGGTTGTTCCCGAG
>SOJU01000028.1 GCA_004376465.1 Anaerolineales bacterium
TCTATGGTAAAGGATGCGCTCGCAGAGGCTCAAACCCGTATGAAAGGAGCGATCACTTCCTTTGAGGATGATCTCGCCTCGATTCGAACAGGCCGCGCCTCTCCCGCTCTTGTCGATCGTCTATCTGTTGAGTACTACGGCAACCCAACGCCGTTAATGCAGCTCGCAACAATATCTGCCCCTGAACCGCGACTTCTCACAATCCGTCCTTTCGACCCCGCCAGCATTAAGGATATTGAACGCGCGATTATGTCTTCCGATCTAGGTCTCAATCCCAATAACGATGGTAAGCTCATCCGCTTGAGCATCCCTCCGTTGACTGAAGAACGCCGCCATGAACTCGTTCGTGTTGTTAAGAATCGAGCGGAGGAAGGCCGTGTCGCAGTACGGAATGTTCGCCGGGATACCCAGAATGACATGCGCGAGTTCGAGCGCGAGAAGATGATTTCGGAAGACGAATTAAAGCGTGGGGAGGACGATCTCCAGAAGCTAACGGATCAACACATTGATCAAATCAATGAAATCGGGGAACGTAAAGAAACTGAGGTCCTTGAAGGTTGATCAAAACTTCACGCAATCTATGACAAACGCATCTGAGATTAAACTTCCAGAGAATATCCCTGAGCACGTTGCCATCATCATGGACGGCAATGGTCGTTGGGCGCGCTCGCGCGGATTGCCGCGCATGGCAGGACACCGCGCTGGTGTTGATAACCTGCGTCGGATCATTGAAGCAGCCGCGGAATACGGGATCAAGTATCTTACAATCTACGCTTTTTCGACGGAGAACTGGAAACGCCCTCCGGCAGAAGTGAAGGGATTGATTAATATTCTCGAGGATGTAATCGATAGAGAGTTGAAATCGCTTGATGAAAATGGCGTTCAATTGCGCCACATCGGACGCCTTGAACAGCTGAGACCGGAGCTTCAAGCTAAGGTCAAGCAGGCCATTAAAATAACAGAGGAAAACGACCGGTTGATTCTCAACGTGGCATGGAACTATGGCGGTCGGGACGAGATTGTTTGTGCTATCAGGGAGATGATCGCGGACGGTATTGAACCTGAGGAAATCACCGAATCCACCGTCGGTCGCTATCTCTTCACTTCCGAATCGCCCGATCCAGATTTGATCATTCGGACGTCAGGTGAGATGCGTGTGAGTAATTTCCTTATCTGGCAAGGTGCCTACTCCGAGTGGTATGTCACAAAAACCTATTGGCCTGATTTCGATCCTGAAGAATTGCTAGAGGCGCTAAATGTCTACGCACAGCGTGAACGTCGCTACGGGCGCATCTCAGGTAAGGCATTACCAAGGTAAACATGCTGCGTGAGCGAAGCGCCATTGCTCTCCTGCTCTTTCCGCTGATTGCGTGGGTTATTGCCGATGGTAGTTGGTTGTACGCAGTCAGCATCATGGGCATTCTGGCAATGGCTGCCTACGAATTCGGCAGCCTTTTTTATTCTGGCGGTTACCGTCCGGCAATACCCTTACTAATCATTGGCACTGTCGCTGTTGTGCTTGTCCGCATCTTTTTTGGATTCGAGGTTGATTACATTCTTTTCGCAGGCATCGTTATTGTCGCCTTGACCTGGCATGTGATCGACTTCGAGCGGGGAGCACCAAAATCAGGTACGGACTTTGCCCTGACCCTCACTGGGATACTTTATGTCGGATGGATTGGAGCCTTCCTAATTACGATCCGACGCATGCCCGATGGCCTTTGGTGGTTCTTATTGTCCCTGATGTCGATTTGGATTGCGGATTCAGCAGCCCTCCTTTTTGGGCGCCGGTTTGGTCGTCATAAGCTTTCCCCCCGCGTGAGTCCCAAAAAAACCTGGGAGGGCTACCTGGCAGGTATTGGAATGGGGATTTTATGCGGGGCGGGCATGGGTTTGCTTTGGCGAATAGGGGCTGGACCGCTCGCGGGTATAAACGCGATGTCGGGTGCGATCATCGGCGGGGTAATTAGCACGGTAGCGCCGATTGGTGATCTCGGCATAAGTATGTTCAAACGTCAAATCGGAGCGAAGGATACAGGGGCACTGCTCCCCGGTCACGGTGGAGCTCTGGATAGAATCGATACCTGGCTTTGGTCAGCCGTACTGGGTTACTTTCTGGCGATTGTATTAACTGCCACAGGGTAATCGCAAATTCGGAGCGTGTTTGAATGAAAACAAAACCATCACACAATCTCGCGTTAGATCTCGCCCGCGTCACGGAGGCAGCAGCGCTCGCGGCAGGACGGTGGATGGGTCGAGGGAAGAAAGAGGATGGTGACCAGGCGGCTGTGGATGCGATGCGCCTGGTGTTAAATTCTATCGATATCGACGGAGTTATCGTCATTGGAGAGGGTGAGAAGGATGAAGCGCCGATGCTTTTCAACGGCGAGAAACTTGGTACAGGGGACGGCCCGGTGTTGGATATCGCAGTGGACCCGGTTGAAGGCACGCGTCTTCTCGCCCAAGGGAGACAGGGCTCCGTCGCAACCGTCGCCCTGGCCGAGAGCGGTTCGATGTTCAATCCCGGACCGATTGTTTACATGCATAAGATAGCGGTCGGTCAACGGGGGAAGGGGCATATCGATATTGATGCTCCTATCGAGGTGAATTTAAATGCGATCGCTCGTGAAAAAGGCGCTGATGTGGATGACCTGACAGTGGTTATTCTCGAACGCCCGCGTCATGAGGAACTGATCCAGCGCGTCCGCGAGACGGGCGCTCGAATCCGATTGATCACCGATGGTGATGTCGCCGGCGCAATATTGGCCGCGCAACAGGGCTCGGGCATCGACATATTAATCGGGGTTGGCGGGACTCCCGAAGGCGTCCTTGCCGCCTGCGCGTTGAAATGCATGGGCGGTGAGATTCAGGGGCGGTTGTATCCCAGGAACGAAGCCGAAGCGAAAGCGGCGACCGAGCTCGGCTACGATTTGAAAAAAGTGCTCAGGATCGATGATCTCGTCGCAACCGATGACATCTTCTTTGCCGTCACGGGGATCACCGACGGCGAGTTAGTGGATGGCGTGAACTACTTTGGTGCTGGCGCACGAACGCACAGCATCGTGATGAGAGGGGTAACCGGAACCGTACGTGAAATCATCGCAACACACCGTTGGGACAAACTGATGACGGTAAGCGAGATTCAATATGATCGTATTGGGTGACCCGGTCGCGGATCTCTAGGTGTCACCGCGTGAGAGATGCGGCGCGAAGGGTAATCACCAGGGTTAAATAATTTGGTTCAAAATCTTCAGAAGCGCAAAATGGATGATGTTCGGAACGATTCGTTTGTTCTTGTTGGTGAGGGCAGGGAAACTTTAGGAGCGTGGGTTGTGAATGGGAATAGAGCCCTGCTTGCTTCCGTTCTTCCTGCGTGCTATAATGCCTGCGTTCAAGAAGACTTGTTGTCTCAGGGCAGCACCCCCTTCAATCAACTCTGACAAGAATAACATTTGAGCTATCCTCGAATATTTATCACTTCATGTGATTACCTACTTATTAATCTCGCATACTAATCGATAGAAGCTATATACGAAATTTTCCATTGGGAGCACATTAATGAATATAGGCCAACTTGAAGGAATGACTCTGTCCGACTTGAGGGATTTGTCGAAAGAGCATGATGTGAGCGGCGCCTCCCGCATGAAAAAAGAGGACTTGATTCTCCGGATTATGCAGTCGGATGCGGAGCGTAGAGGACTGGAGCTGCGCGGCGGTGTGTTGGAAATCATGAATGAGGGGATGGGGTTTCTGCGCGCAGATCACTACCTCCCGGGTCGCAATGATATCTATGTCTCACAATCCCAGATGAGGCGCTTTAAATTGCGAACAGGGGATATGATCATAGGCCAAATTCGCCCTCCGAAAGATACGGAGAAATATTTCGGCTTGCTCCGCGTTGAATCGATTAATGGAATGGATCCAGAAGAAGCGAAGGACCGGCCGCGGTTCAACGATCTCACGCCAATCTTCCCGGTTGAACGGTTTGATCTCGAGACGGATCGGTTCACGCTCGCGACGCGATTGATCAATTTGATCTCGCCTATTGGCAAAGGGCAGCGCGGGTTAATTGTTTCACCCCCGAAAGCCGGGAAAACAACAGTATTAAAACAAATCGCCAACGCGATTTCTCTAAAGTATCCTGAGGTTCATCTCATGGTTGCGCTCATTGGCGAGCGGCCGGAAGAAGTGACCGATATGGATCGTTCGGTCGATGCAGAAGTGATTGCCTCCACATTTGATGAACCGGTTACTTCACATGTCCGTGCAGCGGAAATGGTCCTGGAAAGAGCCAAGCGTTTGGTGGAGTGCGGGAAGGATGTCGCTATTCTTCTCGATTCGATCACGCGCCTCACGAGAGCTTATAACCTGATGGTGACGCCCTCAGGCAGGACACTCTCGGGTGGTATCGACCCCGCTGCTCTCTACCCGCCGAAGCGATTCTTCGGAGCGGCACGGAAAATTGAAGAGGGAGGATCGCTCACAATCATCGCCACAACGCTCGTGGACACGGGATCACGCATGGATGATGTCGTATACGAGGAATTTAAGGGAACCGGGAACATGGAGCTTCACCTCTCACGCAAGCTACAAGAGAGAAGAGTCTTCCCTGCTTTTGATATCGATCGTTCATCGACTCGCCGTGAGGAACTACTGCTTGGGCCAGATCTCACGCGGCGTGTGTGGCTGATGCGGCGGATGTTCGCTCAAATGATAGAACCGCCGGTCGGAGCTGGAATGGACATCACAACTGCCACCGAAGCGCTCTTGCACCGCATCGCACAAACTGAAAACAACATCGAGTTTCTTGAATCGCTCTCCGAAGATCAATAACCAACACCGACCACGAGACTGGCGACAGTGGCTGTGGACCGCCACGCCTTTCATCATTGGCGCGCTGTGTGTAATCGCAGCCGGCTGGGTGATCGGGTTGAAGTTTCGATCGCGCAACCAAGCCGGCGTTTCACCGGCATCTTCTGGCGAACGTGTCTCTTCAGGAGACCTCACAGATCTTTCCGCTCTCCCTGTTTACGATCCTAATGTTGAAACGAAGATGCTCTCCCGGGCAGCGAACTTAAACACATCGAAGCCTGGTCGGCCACGCGTCGATGTGCTTCAATACACAGTTCAGCCGGGTGATTCGGTCTTCGGGATTTCGGCGAAGTTTGGCATTGAACCGGAAACGCTGTTGTGGGGAAATTTTGAGGTATTAAATGACGACCCTCACCTTTTAAAACCTGGCCAGGAGTTGAATATTCTACCGGTCGATGGGACGTATTATGAATGGCAGGACGGGGATGATCTCGATCATGTCGCTGGCTTATTCGGTGTTGAGTCGCGGGAGATTATTGAATATCCGGGAAACCACATCAGCTTCGTCGATCCGCAGATTATGCCTGGGACCTGGTTGATCATCCCCGAAGGCCAGCGAGCTTTTAAGCAGTGGTTTGTCCCGACAATCGCTCGTGGCCAGGCGGGTGTCGGCACAGCATATGGACCCGGCGGCTGTGCCGGACCTTATACTGGCGTCGTCGGAACTGGCGGCTTCATCTGGCCGGCGTCAAACCATTACATCTCTGGCAATGATTATTGGTCCGGTCACCTGGCGATCGACATCGCTGCGGGGATGGGGGCGGGAATATGGGCCGCAGACGGCGGGGTCGTCGTTTTCGCTGGCTGGTCGACGGTTGGCTATGGCAATATGGTCATGATTGATCATGGGAATGGTTGGCAAACCGTATATGCCCACTTGAGCCAGGTCGGTGTGGGGTGTGGGCAGAGTGTGAACCAGGGGCAGAGTATCGGGCTGGCTGGTTCCACCGGCAATTCGACGGGACCACACCTGCATTTTGAAACACGTTTTCAGGATGGATTTGTTAATCCGTGGTATGTTCTTCCTTAGGATGGTTACAGCTGATGCTTGACGGTCCACAACGCGCTTGATATGATGCGCGCGTAGGATCAAGGGAAGGCGGAGAAATTGCAGGAAAAGGCAACGAATGTGCGTGACAAAAGTGCGCTTCCGATTCGAGCTCGGAATCGCATCGAGTTATGGGCGAAAATATGCGTGGTTACGTTACGCGACCCTATCCTGCGTTTCACGGGTCATCTTGCCCTTCTTACGCTCATAGCGTTGGGTGTGTGGGCTGCCCGCCTGGGCTGGGATACGCTCCCATTGGATGCATACGCCGGAGTGGTCGAAGAAAACGAAAACGCTAACCTCGCAGCACCATCCATATTAAGGCTCGGGATTGCCGACCTGCCTCCATTCGCAGGCGGGGCAACTCAACTTGCAGGTGTGGGGCGCTCGACGAACATCCATACGGTTTTCCCTGAACGTCCACGACTTGAAGTGATTACATACCAGGTACAGCAGGGGGACAGCCTCTTTGGGATCGCAGACAAATTCAGCCTGAAACCTGAAACGATCTTATGGGGTAATTTCGACGTACTCCAGGACGATCCCCACCGGCTCAAACCCGGGCAGGAACTCAACATTTCGCCAGTGGATGGAACGTTGTATGAATGGCATGAAGGGGATGGATTGAGTGGGGTTGCACGGTTCTTTGGTGTCGAACCCAGTGAGATTATCCAGTGGCCGACCAATCATATTGACCCTAACATGGACCCAGAGAATCCAAATATCGAAGCGGGAATGGTGCTAATTATCCCCGGCGGTCATCGCTCCCTGGTCTCCTGGAGCGCGCCGCGCATCTCGCGCAGCAATCCCGCGGTGGCAAGGGTCCTTGGACCGGGTGCATGCGGCTCGATCTATGATGGTGTTGTCGGCAGCGGGATATTCATATTTCCAACACCACTGCACTATGTCTCCGGCTTCGATTACAGCTCCATTCATCCGGCGATCGATCTCGCCGGCAGCACCGGGCATGCCACCTTCGCGTCGGATTCGGGCGTGGTGGTTTATGCGGGTTGGAATGATTGGGGATACGGCTACGTGATCGTCCTGGATCACGGCAATGGGTGGCAAACGCTGTATGCTCACCTCAGCGCAGTTAATGTGGTCTGTGGGCAATCCGTCTATCAGGGAGACGTGATCGGGGCGATGGGCTCAACCGGCAATTCGACAGGATCACACTTGCATTTCGAGATCATGCACGATGAATATGGCAAGGTAAACCCGCATAACTTTTTGCAATAAAGCGAATGACGGCTTCCTCCTTGCATGTGGTCGTGCACACTTCGGTGTGTACTTTTCTGTTAACCTAGCTGGCTGGTGAAGGTGATGCGAACTTCATCAGGATCGCATGTTCACGTAGAACAGCCTCAGGTTGAGCGTATTCTCTCTTTGATCTACAATGGGTGCTATCTGATCTATAGAAGAGATGCGAATCCCACGATGGGAGCCCAATACGGGGTTGTGAATGGCATTTATTGAGTCCCGTTGATATTTTCTACTGATTACCCCAGCCTCGATATTTACAGGCTGAAAGAACCGGCTTCAAAGAAGTTAATCCATTCGATAGGGAGCTGCGTATGAAAGTGCTTGATGAAGGGATCGGGAAGTTAATTCAACCAGTCGATCTTGATGGTTTCCGAAAATCGAATCAGAGTAAGACGAAACAATTGGTTGATAAGCGGATGAGTGAAGCGGAGGCAGTTGAACGCTTCATTCATGACGGCGACTATGTCGGCACAGAGCTTTATGGTACGGTCCGCTGCCCCATGTCTCTGGTCAACGAGATCGTTCGCCAGGGTGTGAAAGACCTGCGTATGGTTGGACAAGGTGTGACTGAGCTCGATCTACTTTTAGCTGCAAAGCTGGTGAAGGCTGTGGATATCACCTACGTGGGTTTGGAGGTTTATGGGGTTTCAAGTGCCTTGCGGCGCGAAGTAGAGAGCGGGCGCGTCGAGACCTGTGTCGAGTGGAGTAACGGTGCACTTGTGTCGCGATTTAAAGCGGCCGCGATGGGAGTGCCCTTTGTCCCTATACGTTCCATGCTGGGAACGGATACTTTTAAGTACAGCGCTGCAAAAACGGTGGAATGCCCTTTTACGGGTGACCCAATCTGCCTCATTCCGGCGCTTATTCTGGACGTGGGCTTGATCCATGTTCACCGGGCAGATATGTATGGGAATGCCCAGATCGATGGCATAAGTGGTTTTTCTGCAGAGATGGCGCGGGCTTCTAAGCGCTTGATTATAAGCGCAGAAGAAATCATCCCAAATGAAGAAATCCGTAAAAACCCTGCCAAAACGGTCATTCCTTATTACCTTGTTGATGCAGTTGTCGAAGCTCCATTTGGCTCCCACCCGGGCGAGATGTGCTATGTGTATGAACGCGATGAGCCCCAGATTAAAGAATGGGTCGAGGCCTCGAAAACTGAGGATGGCGCTAAAGAGTATCTTGACAAGTACATATACCGGACGAAAGATCACCAGGAGTATTTGGAAATGATCGGGGTGGACCGGCTGGAACAACTTCAGACGATGGTACCGGGGAGGTCATGATGGCGGAGAATGGTTACAATCCAACGGAACTATTAATTTGCACCGCTTCGAGGCAGGTGCCGGATAACACGACGGCGTTCATCGGGACGGGGATTCCCATGGTAGCGGCTTCGCTAGCGCAGAAGATGCACGCGCCCAATCTGGTTGCCTTCTTTGAATTCGGTGGTGTGGGCGCTATTCTAGATGATCTGCCAATTGCAGTCGGTGAGCGCCGCTCGTTTCACAGGGCTGTAGCCGCAACGGGACTCGCAGACATGGTGGAGACTGCTCAAAGGGGGTTCATTGAATACGGTTTTCTCGGTGGTGCACAAATCGACCCTTATGGGAATCTCAACAGCACCGTGATCGGCGACCATGACCATCCAAAAGTGAGACTGCCGGGCAGTGGTGGTGGAAACGATGTCGGCTCGCACTGCTGGCGGACGATCGCCATTATGCCTCATGACCAGCGCAGGTTCGTGGCGAAAGTGGATTTCATCACCACGCCGGGCTATCTCTCCGGACCTGGCGCGCGCGAAGCTGCAGGGTTGCCCGTGGATACGGGTCCATATCGAGTGGTCACTACGCTGGCTGTCCTGGGTTATCACCCCGATAGCAAACGCATGATGCTGCTCGCAACCCAACCGGGGGTAACAATCGACGATGTTATCGAGAACACTGGATTTGAGCTCCTTATGGCGGATGAGATCGAAGAGTATCCACCCCCGACGGATGAGGAGTTGAGAATCCTGCGCGAGGACGTTGATAAGGACAAGCTCTATATCTGAGGCAGGGAATTGAAAACCTCCGATGTTACACACATCGGAGGTTTTGTTTAATTCTTAATTCGATGACTTGAGACTATAGGTTGATAACACACTATGGGAAAAATGGATTAAAGGTTGATAGGTTGTGTGATTGATAAACTCAACTCAAGAATCGTTGAAGGGGAGTGCTTCCATCAGATACAACATCCGCTGGGATTGGTGTATTCGCTCCCTGGTGTGGATACGAAAATATGCAGCAAAAGTCTCTTCAAACTGTTCGACCGTATATGAGCTAAATATATCTTCCCGAAATCTAAGAAGGCGTTGGACCTGTCGATCCTCTTTCGGAACGAACTCAATCACAAGCCACTGCGAGATACCTCGGAAGAAGTGGGCAAGGCTCCCAAGCGGAACATTGTTAGAAATTGCAAGATGGTGGACAAGCGCCAGAGCCAGAACCATGTCGACTGGACCACGGCCGAGGATGGACATCCGTTCGGTGAGGTTCCACCCGATAAAGCTACTTGGGTTTGTAAAATCCATCACTAGAGGTAAGAGTTTAGTCTCTTCGTTTCGCTTACTTTCAAGATAATTTAGTTCCACAGCCCCATGGTCGATGTCAAAAGCCACCGTAGGAATAGACTGTTGGCTACTCAAGCGGCTAAAACGGCCGGTATTAGCCCCAATATCCCAGACTGATGCCGGTTGTACTTGAATAAGGAACGCTTGAACGAGTTTTTCTTTATGCTGCATGGATTCTTCTGAGTAACTACTCGAATCCTCGTAGTAATCCATCCATTCGGTTCCGGATGGGTTCCATGAGAGCTTGAGGACGCAGCGTCGAAGGCTATCGACGAGACCAAACATGGCGTTTGAGCTTACGGATCGTTTGACACTTGTTTTGCTGATTTCTCGATTAGCGAAATGCCGCTGGCTTAGCGCGTGTACATGGAGATGAGAAAGGATGTTTAGATTAAACCACGTTCGACGCGGAAGCAGACGAGAGGCTAGATCGAGGGGAATTCCGTCGATAAAAACTCTGAGAAGCTGGCCCAAGCGTATATCGCTGTACGACATAAGCGCAAGTGGGGCCAGGAAGTGCTGACAGAATTGACGGTAAGCAATCCAGGGTTCGCCTTCTTTGGATATTTCGAAAGAAAGTGTGTCAATAAGGATGGGGCGTCCTTGATGGAATTGAATATTATAGGCACTAGCGTCCTTGAGTACCATGCCATGCTCGAAGGCGATGCGCTGAATGTCGAGGGTTGTTAGCGCGGCGTCTTTCCATTGACTGAAGGACCATTCATAGGGGTAGGAAACAAAATCGAGAAGCTCGGGTTGGAGAACCTTGTAGGCTTGATCAGGATCAGCGGGTTCAACCTCGACAATCTTATGTGGTATGAGCAAGCCTGCATCCGAAAGGGCTTTTGATAATTTGGATGTCTCCAAGTAGTTAAAGTTGTCTGCGTAAGTACGATTGACCTGGCGGAAGAGTGTGCCATCGCGCTTAAAGAGAAATCCGCTCGGGTCGCGAAAGGATTCAGCTAAGCGTTGATCATTCTTCATCCGATGTGGAATCCTTGTTTTGACTGAAGCGCCGTCGAAAGAAGGCACTAATCTTTCCCCAAGAAGTTCGTAATACGAATAATCCACCCACGAACATGGCGATCAGTATTTGCAGAATATAGCTACCAGAGCCAGGGTCCAGATAGGCTTCTGGGGTGAAAAGACTTGTGGAGAATGCCGCGACGCTATCAGCAAAGGTGGAAAGAAATTGGTTTGACATGGTGTATCACTCCTGTTGATTAACAAGCCTTATTGTACTAGTTGTTTTGATTAGAGGAGAACTAGTTAGCCGCTATGTAAAGCTGTGGTATTCTTCACCCTATTCTTTCACAGCCTGGATCTTGAAAATCGGTACGGTAACGAAGGGGTGCAGTTGGTTGAGCTCCTGCAGGATGTTTTTAAGCACGGCCGGCCGTGTGTATTTATCGGTAAAAGCGGGGGAATGGATGCGGTCCTGTTTGATGGAAAAAACTCGACGGCCCAATACGCGGTAATAATCTTTCCGGGTCGCAATGTCCTGGCTGATGCCGACAGGGAAGGTGAAATCCTCAATCTCAGCGGACGATTCGATTTTAAAACCAGCCTGGACGAATGAGTCGACAGCCATGAGGGCTTTGAGGCCAAAACCGGTCTGCCCATGGACACCCTCGCGCGGCGGCAGGCCAATCGCCTCGATCAACTCGATCAAACCCTGTATGCGGGCGGAATGGCGTCCTGTGTGCTCTGCCGGAAGGTTTTCCATGTAGCTTGCTAAAGGCAGGTCCCAGTCTTCGGGGTGGTCGTCAAGCTGCGTGAACTCGTGGCTGCAGATGATCAAGCGCCCGCCGGGACGCAGGACAGAAAAGATCTGAGCCAGCATGCCGTCGACGTCAATGCGGTCGCCCTCTTCGGTTGGGAACTGGAAAACCATCCGGGCGACGAATAGGTCAATCGAGTTGGGTGCCAGCGCCTCGCTGATCATGCGAGCGTGTAGATTGGGGATGAAGCGGAAGCCGGGTTTTCCGGTCAGGCTGACAGGCGCGGGGACGTCGTCGGGCGATGTGGCGATCAGCGATTTTGGGTTATGTGAATAGATGTACTCGCTCAGGTCCCCAAGCCCGCTGCTGAAATCTATGACGTCTTTGTCGGAGATTTGGTCGGGGGATACCAGATCCTCTACGAGGTAGTAGACAAGGTAGCGGACGATCTCCCAATTGCGCTGCAGTTCCCATGAAGTCACCGGACTAGTATACAACACCCGGGCAAGGGCATTCTAACTAAATAGGAATTCAGCAGCCGGCATTTCTTTTATGGTGGATCACCATCTTGGTACCCGAATTGAGCTGTTAGAGGACCATTGGCATAGATGCGGGAATTCTCGATGGTCCTTTCGATCAGCTCGTGCTATGACTGTTGTACGATGGCGCTGTTCGCTTTCATGCGCTATTTTTTGAGGTGCAAGCTTCGTAATTAGGGGGATCCCTTGATCCAGGCCCTCTCACGAATCGAATAGTGCCTATGTTCTGTCGCCAGTCGGATAGCGGCGAATATTTTGCTTTGGTCCTTGAACCAATGGATGCGGTGATTAGATCGGTAATCGGTGGCTAAAAAGATCAACATATTTAGAAGTCATCGGACTGGTTTGAGTTTAATAAAATGACCATTCTCTGTTTCAATGCCGTATTGGACGATCATATCAGGATCCCTTCACGCATTCTTCTTCAAGGACCAATAGCTCATTTGCATCTCAACATAGTTTGACTTAAGCTAACATGATCAGCGGATTTCCTGATAATGTTCAAAACCGATGTCATGTGCAACGAAGAAGCCATGTATTGAATTGAGATATTCATATATCGGTTTCACGCCACACGAATCCTTTATTCCGTTAGCGATCATTGTCGAAAGGAGAATGAACTTTTCCTCCGACTTACTCCTCAGAAAGCTCATCAGTTTTTGACTCAAGCCCAGGGTTTGAAGAGCTCTTGGATTTACCACTAACTTATGAGGGGAATAAAGGGGAGCATGTCCAGCTTGTGATCTTGAAATTGAGTGATATGGATCCTGACGAGCTCAAACACAACCTTGAAGCCGCCAGGATAGCTTATCGCGATGAGCTGGTTTGGTCTGAGCATCCAGTGTAGGCGGAGACTGGTGTTTCAGATTTCAATTTCCCACCCCACGTGATTAAACGCATCAAAGCATGAGATAGGGATCTATACCCGAAATGGCTATAAGATCTTGAGTGGTAATATGAACGATCAACCCTATATGAGGGGTTTTTCACTCGAAATTCTTCGTGAGAGTATTATGATGTATTTCTCTAGGATGACATCATCCCATAGGGGAATCGTATGAAGTTTTCTTCGGATCGAAAACCAAGATCGCGAGTGCTTATCCTGCATCCTTTCCTGTTCGCAATGTATGTGGTGCTAGCGCCATTAGCCGAGAATATCGGTGAGGTTGGGTTTGAGGCGATTCGTGCCCTAGTCACTATTTTGATCCTAGTTGCAGTGTGCCTATTTATCTTACGTTACCTCCTACATGAATCGATGAAAGCAGCATTGCTGACGAGTGGAGGATTGTTGCTGCTCGGAACATACGGCCATATCTTAAGTTTATTCGAGCAGTTAATCGTGTTACCCGACTGGTCGATCCTCCTGCTTGCGGTTTTTTGGATTATGCTGATGGTAGGTTGGGCTTATTGGGTCACGCGCCGTATGCAGAATCCTGCTTTATGGAACACATATCTGAACGTTGTAGGCGGAATTCTAGTCATCTTCCCTTTGTATAGCATCGCAACATATACACGCAATACACCGATTATGGAGCATCAAGTTGCTCGCTATCGTGAACACATGTTGTCCCAAGCAGGTGTCAAGGACCTCGATGCTGCACCGTCACTTGACGAGCCGGCGCGAGACATCTACTACATTATTTTGGATGGGTACACACGCGAGGATGTTCTTAAGGAATTATATGATTATGATAATTCTGATTTCCTGTCATCGTTAGAGAATCGAGGATTTTTCATACCCACAAATATGCGTGCCAATTACCCCAGCACAGTATACTCACTTGCCTCCTCGCTTAATATGTCCCATATTTATGATTCTCCGGATTTTCTACGATCCGGGATAGACAGTGATCAGGAAGCAGTCTTGCGAGATGCCCTTGCAATCTTAATCCATGACAATCGAGTGGCAGAATTCTTAAGAGAGCAAGGGTATGAGATTGTCACATTTGACAGTGGTTTCATCTGGACTACGATCACGACTGCGGATACATTTGCGAGTTCTCCTGATATTCCTCGGTTCAATCCGGCTACGGCTTTCGAGTTTATGGTGATAGATTCGACTTTGGGGAAAGCCTTCCTTCGCCTTATGGGGGAGGAATTCATTCCAGTTCAGTCGGTATTCGACGATCACCGTGGAAGGATCATTTTCGCCTTGGAGCATATTGCGGATTTCGCTAAGCAACCAGGACCTCAGTTTGTGTTCGCGCACGTGATATCTCCACATTCTCCTTATGTATTCGATGCACAGGGCAATCCGCGCTATGGAGTAGATCCCTTCACACTGCTCGAACAACCTACAGTGGGTGAGTGGAACCCTTCGCTGTATACAGATCAGGTTACTTTCGTTAATTCCATGATCCTTGAGGAGATTGACGAGATTCTCGCCAATAGCGAGCCGGCTCCAATCATTATCATACAAGCCGATCATAGTAGTAACCTAGCCTGGCAAGATCACCATCCTCCTCCAGAGATTCGTGATAAATTGCTCTTCCCAATTTTTGCGGCTTTTTATCTACCGGATGGTGATGATGCAGTAAAACCCTACCCCGCGATCTCGCCGGTGAATGTTTTCCGCTTGATTCTCAATCGCTACTTTGGACAGGATCTCGCAATGCTCCCAGACGAGAGCTACATAATTGTGGAGCGGAACGGTCATCGGATTTTCGAACAGGCCTGTATATCAATCGGCGAATGCAGTGACCAAAGCGGAGCACCGTAAACCAATCACCCTCTGCAAGTCTGTCCTGCAATCATTCTGATCCTAATAAATGAAACTGAGTAAGTTCGTAATCGGAAACCAAAAGGGTCGCTTTCACTAGAAAGCGACCCTTTTCAGCGCCCCCGACAGGACTCGAACCTGTGGCCCCTTACTCCGCAAGCAAGTGCTCTAATCCACTGAGCTACGAGGGCATGGGTCTTCAATTGTCAGGCGGCTTAGCGGGGAGGGTGGGATTCGAACCCACGGTAGAGGTTAATGCCCCTACAAGCGCTTAGCAGGCGCCCCCGTTCAGCCACTCCGGCACCTCCCCTGATGAATTAATTATCAAGGCGGAGGGAGAGGGATTCGAACCCCCGGTGGGCGTAAACCCACAGCGGTTTTCAAGACCGCCGCCTTCGTCCACTCGGCCATCCCTCCGAGGTCCGTACGACCCCCTCCTGAACGAAAGCATTCTACCATGGCGTCTGGGGCGAGTCAAAGAAACGGGTTGTTTAAGGATGGAAACAAAGAAATCAAGTGAAGAAAACTCGAAATATCGGGAGTAAGCAGGTGCAACCTGAGGCCGGAAGCAGAGCTTCCGCAATCCACATTACTACGGGCAATCTTTTCCCCAGACCTGGTAAAGCCCGAGCCGGCCGCCTTCGCCGTCGGAATGGTAGGTATCAAGGACGGTGAAACCCGTCTCTCCGGCGAGGGCCTCCAACTCGGGAGGCGTAAAGTGGTGGACATAGCGCAGGCCATAGCCGCCGCGGCGCCAGTCCAGAAGGTAATCACCCTCCTCGACATCATCATCAGAAAGATCGATGGTTTCCCAGGGCAGGATGCGCGCCTGGAGTCGCTCACTGGCTAAGAAATTCCAGTTGGAAAGGATCCACTGACCGCTCTCGTTGAGAAGCCGATGCACCTGCAGGGCGATGCGTTTCCTGAGTGCAGCGTCCGGTAGATGGTGCAGCACGGAGAAGGAAAGGACGCGATCGATGTGCTGCTTGAGCGGGATTGCGAGTTCCGTCTCAAGCACATCTGGCCACGCGGGATCAGCGAGGTCCATGACGTGGAAGGAGACTCGTGAATCCTGGACCTTTTCCCGGGCGATTTCCAACAGCAGGGGGCTCGAATCAATCCCGATGTAACGACCCGCCGGATCGCGGCTGAGCCATTCGAGCGCAAGCTCGCCGTTGCCGCAGCCGAGATCCAGGACCCAGGCTTCCGATGGAAGGTTCTCCAGCGCTTTTAAAACGCCGGGTTGTAAGCGTTCTCGCGTCTGGGAGAAGTGATCGGCGAAGGTTTGGTAGAATTCACTATTGAGCTGAAGAAGCTTGGTGATAATTTCATCTCGCATACCCTGGATTATACGCTGATGGACCGCCAAAAGGCGTGGCAGGATGCACGCGACTATACATCCGAACAAGTCGAACTCGCCAGGTTAATCCTGGAGGAGATGCGCGCCGGCGCTTCGGTTAAGGATGCGGTTCGCCATCACCCCTTATCGGGCGGGGGCTACATCGGGAAACATGTTCTCATTCACACCTATCGGGACCTGACGGATTCCGGCATATGGCCGTTCGAGCAGGAGATGATCCAGCGTCTACGCATGAAACCTATGCGGACGTTGTCTGGCGTCACTACCGTAACGGTACTCACGAAACCCTATCCGTGTCCAGGAAACTGCATCTTCTGCCCAACAGAAGAGCGTATGCCAAAATCCTACCTCTCAGATGAACCCGGCGCTATGCGCGCTCTCCATCATGCCTTCGAGCCCTACGAACAGACGATCGCTAGAATCGAGGCGCTGCAAGCGATCGGCCACCCAACGGAGAAAATTGAGCTCCTGATCCTCGGTGCGACCTGGAGTGCCTATCCGTTTGACTATCAGAAGTGGTTTATTCAACGCTGCCTGGATGCCATGAACGGCTTCGACTCACCGGATCTGCATGAGGCGCAGCAAGCCAATGAAGGAGCAGTCCATAAGAATGTCGGATTGGTGATAGAAACCCGTCCAGACCTTATCAACCATCGCGAGATCGCTCGCCTGCGCGAGCTCGGAGTGACCAAGGTACAAATGGGGGTCCAAAGTCTCGATGATGAGATATTAACGCTGAACGAACGTGGGCATACGGTTGCTCAAACCTGCGAGGCCATGAGCCTAATGCGAGCCGCGGGCTTCAAGATCGTACTGCACTGGATGCCCAATTTACTGGGTGCGACGCTTGCATCAGATCGCCGTGATTTCACACACTTATGGGAGGATCAGGACTTGCGACCTGATGAAATCAAGATCTATCCCTGCCAGTTGTTAGAGAATACTGATCTCTATGAATTCTGGGAGCGTGGGAAATACAAGCCTTATACGACCGAGGAATTGATTGAACTCATTGCCGATCTGAAACCCGGCATCCCCCGCTATTGCCGGGTCAATCGCATCATTCGTGACATCCCATCGACGCACATTGTCGCTGGGAATAAACGAACCAGTCTGCGCCAGGACGTCCAGAAGGAATTGAAACGACGCGAAACTCGCTGTTCGTGCATCCGCTGCCGCGAAGTGCGAGGCAAGGTAATCGATCCTGCAAGCCTTGAGTTTTCAAAATTGACATACCAGGCGGGGGGCGCTCAGGAGCATTTTCTCTCGTTTTCAACGCCAGAGGATGAACTAGCCGGCTATCTACGCCTCTCCCTTCCTGAACCTGGATCCCCTAACACAGGACTGGACGATCTGGAGGGTGCGGCGATCGTGCGCGAAGTGCACGTGTACGGGCAATCTCTGGAAGTGGGCACCACGATGAAGGGTGCAGCTCAGCACGCTGGCGTGGGTTCGGATCTCATGAAGGAAGCCGAAACCATCGCTGTAAAGGCCGGGTATCAAAGGGTCGCGGTGATCGCTGCCCTTGGAACCCGCGGCTACTACCGCAAGCTGGGATATTCCCTTGGCGAGACGTATATGCTGAAGGATATTTGAAGTTACTCCTTCAAGCTTGTTACCGTAACCGTATTGCCGTCCTCAACGCTGGCCAATCGTTCGGCCCCTGTGCGGCTAGCTTACGTCTCTCCTGCCCATAATTTTGCATTGTTGATGACGGTCGAGACGCCTTGGTCTCTACGCGGGGAAACCGTTCCGCAATCACTAAAATTCCATGTATATGATCGGGCCATCCCCATTCCTTCTGATGTGGTCAAAGAATCAAATCTGCCAGGCGAACGCAGTTGTTCCTGCGCGACGGAATCGTTTCGTTGAAATTGATTTAAATAGGTTGATGATCGCCCCCAATGTGCCCGGTTTCCATTTCGAAATGGTAGAGACGCCCTGCCAGGGCGTCTCTACGGCTGTGCATCCGTTCCGAGGGGGAGGTTGAAGTCATTATTGACGATGGTAGAGACGTTGCAGGCAACGTCTCTACGAGTGATGTATCGATATCTAACGTCTCTCTTCTGTTAGGACGACCCACGCGAACGCCCCTGTAGAGCATTCGCAAATCAGATAGGTCTCGCTCCCCCGGCAATCAACGACTGACACAGGTTGGATCGGTGAGCGGGGTATAATCCTCAGCACGAATAAACCAGACTGAAAGCGATTATTTATGGGATTTCATGGCGGAAGATGGGGCGCGTTCATCAGGTACGACGAGCAAGAGCAGCCCCAATTATCCTGGCGTTTGCTGCGCAGGGTAGCTGAATATGCGCGTCCCTACCGGTTAAAGTTGGTCGTTGTGCTGATCACGATGGTCGGTATCTCCTTGATCAGCCTGATTCCACCGTTGCTAATACGAGACTTTATCGACCACGCGATACCAGCCCGGGATACAGCGCGGCTGAATTGGCTCGCGCTGGGTATGGTTGCTGTTCCATTGATCAACGGCTTGTTAGGAGTAGCCCAACGCTATATGAGTTCCTTCGTTGGGGAAGGGATCATCTTTGACTTGCGCAGCGCGCTCTACGCTCACCTGCAGCGCATGGGTTTGCGCTTCTACACCAACACACAAGTCGGCGAGATGATGTCCCGACTGAACAACGACGTCATCGGCGCGCAGCGGGCGGTGACGGGAACGCTGGTTACACTGTTGAGCAACACCTTCGCAATCGTGACAACACTCATCATCATGTTTTCAATGGAGTGGCGCTTGACTCTTTTGGGGGTCGCGATCTTGCCATTATTCGTCATCCCCGCGCGCCGGGTGGGTACCGTCCTGCGCGGCATCGCCCGCCGCTCAATGGAAATCAATGCCAGAATGAACGCGATGATGAACGAGACTCTAAACATCAGCGGTGCGATTCTGGTGAAGATCTTTGGCCGCTACCATTCAGAAGTTGATAGATTTCGAGGCCATGCTCAAGAGGTCCGGGATATCGGTGTTCGCCAAGCAGTAATCGGGCGCTGGTTCTACCTATCTTTAGGTTTGGCAAGTGCGATTGGCAGCGCGCTTGTGTTCTTGGTTGGTGGTCACCTTGTGCTCCAAGGGGCATTCACCATTGGTACGATCGTCGCCTTTTCCACATATCTTGGACGACTGTATGGACCCTTGACGGCGATGACAAACGCGCGCGTGGACCTGGCCACATCGATGGTGAGCTTTGAGCGCGTATTTGAAGTCCTCGATCTCCCGATAGAGATCCGCGAGTCTCCTGATGCGATCGATCTCGTTGACCCGCAGGGAGGCGTAAGTTTTGATGAAGTGTGCTTCAGTTAT
Source organism: Anaerolineales bacterium (assembly GCA_004376465.1). Lineage (GTDB taxonomy): Bacteria > Chloroflexota > Anaerolineae > Anaerolineales > E44-bin32 > E44-bin32. The sequence goes on from SOJU01000028.1 coordinate 19,459, forward strand.
GAGCACCAAGATGGCGCTCCCGTAGGGCTGGAAGAACAATTCCGTTTTGCCAGACGCAGCCATACGACGTACATCCCGCCGAAGGTTAAAAGTGAACCCAGTGATGAGAAGGACAAGCCGGAACCGCGAGAAACGCGCTGGGCAGTACAAGATGTGAGTTTTGAAATCCAACCGGGGTCGATGGCAGCACTTGTAGGTCCGAGCGGGGCCGGTAAAACCACGATTACGTACCTTCTACCGCGACTGTTTGATCCCACGAGCGGTCGAATAATGATCGATGGGTATGATTTACGCGATCTTTCATTGGATACGATTGCAAAACACATCGGCATGGTGACACAGGAGACCTACCTCTTTCACACAACAATTCGAGATAACCTGCGCTACGCGAAGACCGACGCTACACAGGATGAGCTGGATGTAGCATGCCGCGCAGCGAATATTCACGATTTCATTCGTTCCTTGCCGGAAGGGTACGACACGGTTGTTGGCGAGCGCGGGTACCGTCTTTCAGGAGGCGAGAAGCAGCGGGTAGCGATCGCGCGTGTTTTGCTCAAGGACCCAAAAATCCTGATCCTCGATGAGGCGACGAGTCACTTAGATTCCCTGTCTGAGGCGCTCATCAAGAATGCAATGCAAGTGGTTCGGAAAGGGAGGACATCACTTGTTATCGCGCACCGTTTAAGTACGGTGATCAACGCTGATTTGATCCTGGTAATGGATAAGGGTAGATTAGTGGAGAGAGGTGGGCACGAAGATTTACTTGAGCACGATGGGATCTACGCAGATCTCTACCAGACGCAGTTCTTCCCTGAAGGCAGCCCAGGTTAGACGAATAGATCGAAAACTTGAGAGTTCATTGATGCATCGATGAGCGAGCTATTCTTGCGCTGACTGGCACCAGATGGTTGTGTGCTAGATCAAACCATTCTTCGTACAATTGAACCCCAGAAATAGCTAAGCAAGAATGCAAGAGTCAGTTTCTGGAAAAAAGAAACTTTGCCAGCGTTATTGCGTATAGTAGGGTAGAGCACTGATCAAAGACAGGTAGGCATGGCGGAATATCAACGAAGCAATGAAGAAGGCCTATGGATCGAACGAGCTACTCAGGGCGATGATGATGCTTTTGCCCAGATTGTCGAAAGTTACCAGGTCCCAGTTTACAACCTGTGCTACCGCATGCTGGGAAATAGAGAAGAGGCAGAGGATGCGGCCCAGGAATCATTTCTGCGAGCCTACCGAAACCTCAATCGCTATGACCCTAAAAGGAAGTTTGTTACATGGTTGCTGTCGATCGCATCGCACTATTGTATCGACCGCTTGAGGCGTAGGAGGCTGAAGTTGGTCTCACTGGATGATCTTCTCCCCAGGAGAGAAAGAGGCGCATCAACGCCCGCTGCCGAGGCAAATTATCTGCAGCAAGAACAAGCAGAGGAGATCCGAAGCATGCTTGATGGGATTGGGGAAAAGGACCGAGCTGCTGTGATACTGCGTTACTGGTACGACTTTTCCTACGAGGAGATTGCGGAGAGCTTGTCGCTTTCGATATCGGCAGTGAAGAGTCGCTTGCACCGATCACGTCGCGAGATGGCGGACCGGTGGCACGTTCAGAACAAGGCGTTCGTCAATGGAGGCAGGCAAGATGAAGCATCCGCAATTTGAAGCGCTATTGTTTGACATTGATCATCTGGGGCATGAGGAACGGATTGCCCTTGAAGCCCACTTACAGGAGTGTGAGCATTGCAATGCGCTAGCCACATCCTGGAGTGACCTGGAAGGGAAAATGCTTTCAGCGCCACAGATGGAACCAGCGACAGGTTTTACGGACCGTTTCCGTGAGCGGCTCGTCGTTTACAAGCGGCGAAAGCAAGAGCGGCTCACATTATCCGTGATCCTGGCGATCTTGATTAGCTTGATCATCGTAACGGGTTTCTTCGGAGCTGAATTATTGACCTTCGTTCCTTCAGCTATCAGCTTCTTTTTGAAGTCTATCAATGGCCTGGTTCTGCTCGGTGGGTTGCTCACGATACTGGGGGATTTTACTCTTGTCCTGCTAGAAGGAATCACTCAAAGTCTGCCGGCTGGTCTGTTGCTCGCTATCGCCGCCGCGACCAGTGGTCTCGCAGTAATCTGGATGTTTTCAATATACCGATTCGGTTTTAATACTTTTCGAAGGGAGTAAGTGATATGAAACGTTTTATGTTTACAAGCCTTGTGGTCATCTTCATCGCTTTGGCAATCCCCGTTACCGCTTTTGCGGGTGGTTTCGAGGATGGACGGGTGGTGTTCGGGACCAATTTCGTCCTTGAGAGTGAGGAAGTTCTCGATGGCGATCTAGCAGTCATCGGGGGGTCGGCCACGCTCGAGGAAGGATCGGTCGTCACAGGGTCCGTCTTTCTCGTCGGGGGCGATATCTTCGCTGCAGGTGAGATCGAAGGCGATCTGGTGATCGTGGGAGGAAATGCCAACTTAGGTTCGAATGCTGTCGTCGGGGGTGACCTCGTCACGTTCGGCGCCAGTGTGAACCGCGGCACAGCTCAAATAGAGGGAGATTTTATCGACGGCGAAGCGCTTAATTTTCCAATGGATTTCCGTTTCGCCAACTGGGAGAGCAATTCCATCGGAAGAATATCGTCTTTCAGGTATTCGTTCGTCGGGAACATCCTCGCCTATCTCTTCACGAGCCTGATGCTCGCAGCGTTAGCGGTATTAGTCATGATGTTCCTGCCCAAGCGCACGCAATTGGTTGCGGATACTGTCGTATCCCAACCTGTGCTCGCTGGGGCGTTAGGATTACTGACGGCCTTCGTAGCGCCGATTCTCTTTTTCCTTCTCCTGATCACGATTTGTTTTTCAGTAGTTGGTATTGTAGGAGCGGTGGTTCTGGCTGCTGCCTGGGTGTTGGGAATGATTGCGATGGGTTTGGAAGTCGGCAATCGACTCTCAGAGGCGACGAACCAGGAGTTTCAACCGGTTGTCGCTGCGGGGTTGGGCACATTGATCTTAAGCCTCGTTGTCAATGGGATCGGCCTCATCCCTTGTATCGGATGGGTGGCCCCCTTCCTGCTGGGAATCATCGGCACTGGGGCGGTCTTAATGTCCCGTTTCGGGGGTCAAGAATATGGTGTCGAAGCCATACCTGAGGAGAAGCCGAAACTGCCCGCAAAGACGACAAGTACAACTGCGAAGAAGACTAGTTCGACTGCGAAGAAGACCAGTTCTACTTCGAAAAAGACCAGTTCGACTGCGAAGAAAACCAGTTCTACGGCAAAGAAGAAGAAGTAGACCAAAGGGTCAATTCGTCCAAGTGAATAAACAAAAGGGGCTGCCTCAAAAGGGACAGCCCCTTGCTTTTCAATGGATACAATAAGCAGCTTGATAAGCTGCGTGCACACACTCTCAGGGTCTTTTATCTCCCCACTTCATTCAATCTCCAAACGGACGACGTGGAAATCCCCAACTAAGAAACGACCATCCTCACAGAGGACATCCTTGCTGTCGACGGAAAATCGTCTAACTTGAGCGCCATGGATGACAAGCCAAACGCAAGAATGGCTTTCGAATTCCCCCTCAATCTCACGCAGTAGTTCATAGGATCCGTTCTCACAATTTAGAGAGAATCGATCTACACGCCAGGGACCATAACCGTCTCCCTCATCGCTGTAGAGTGAACTTGTGTAGTTTCCTTGACCAGGAAGGTAAAGGTGCAGGGTCAGATCTTCTCCCTCTTGCATCGGCAATATCGCGCCGGCTCGTATGAAGACAGGAATCTGTTCTAGGGATACATCGATCGGGATCTCACCTGGTCCACCATAAGATTGGTCGTCCCAGAAGCTGTACCAGCGGCCAGGAGGAAGCGTTACTATGCGCTGCTCCATCCCTGGCTCCATAACCGGTGCGACAAGCACGTCATCGCCCAGGAGGAACTGATCCTGGATATCCCAGGAGGAGGGTTCCTCCGGGCTCAACCAGAAGAGAGGCCGCATGAGGGGCAATCCGCTTTGTGTGCTCTCCCACGCCAGCGTATAGAAATATGGCAAGAGGCGATAACGAAGCTGCAAAGCCGATCGTACGATCTGAAGCGTCGAATCATCAAAGGACCAGGGTTCGCGGCGTGGTGTGGCGTGGTCAGAATGGGTTCTGAAGAACGGAGTGAAGGCGGCCATCTGGAACCAACGCAGGTAAAGCTCTGAACTTGGATCCCCACTGAAACCGCCAATATCGCTGCCGGTGTAAGGGATCCCTGAGAGGCCCAAGCCCAGCATTATAGCGATGGTTTGCCGCAGTGCTGCCCACGAACTTTCCACATCCCCGGTCCAATTCCATGCGTATCGCTGCATGCCTACCCACCCTGAACGGGAGAGCAGCCAGGGTCTCTTATCGGGCTGGTGCTGTTGCAAGGCTGTGTGCCCGGCCTTGTTCATCAATAAGCCGTAAAGGTTGTGCGCCTGACGGTGGTCGCCAGTCTGTCCTTCGAGCGTATGCAGAGTGTTGAGGGGAAGGGTTTTACCACCCCAGGCGGCGAATGCAGCTGGTTCGTTCATATCGTGCCAAATACCAGCGATCCCTTCGCCGAGAAGATGTGAGTATAGATCCATCCACCACTGGCGTGTCTTTGAATCGGTGAAATCGGGGAAGTGCACCCAGCCTGGCCACACTAAGCTTCGAAGCATTTGTCCGGAGGGAAGTTTGCAGAACACATCTTCCTGTACCCCGCTACTATAAATTGGGTAGGAGCGGTCGATCTTCACTCCTGGATCGATGATGGCAACGAGGTGAATAGTTTTCTCCAGCAGGTCAGCCGCGAGTCGTTTTAGAGCTGGGAAGTTATTCTGGTCGACAGTGAAGACGCGATACCCATCCATATAGTCGATATCGAGGTGAATTGCGCTGATTGGGAGTTCGTGGCGATTGAAATTGGCCGATAATTCGCGGATGTCTGCTTCAGTTTTGTATCCCCAGCGCGATTGGTGATATCCGAGCGCCCAGAGCGGGGGGAGTTGTGGCTTTCCCGTCAGATCACTGAACCGATCGAGAACCTTAACAGGATGTCCTGGAATGAAATAATAACGGAGCATACCGCTCTCGAAGTGCGCTTCTGCGTGCTCGTTGAAAGATACGAATCCATCAAAAGAGTTTTCATAAAAAACCAGGTAGCTGCCCTCACGATGGAGGCACAGGTACA
>SOJU01000055.1 GCA_004376465.1 Anaerolineales bacterium
TGCCCTTTTTACGCTCGATGCACCTATCGAGTAGATCAATGCTTAGAGGAAATGCCGCCGCTGATGTCTGCGGATAAGGAAGATCATATTGTAGCTTGCTGGCGATGGGAGCACGTCGCGGGAAGGAACGCTTGATGAGCGGCGGGAATGGTTCTTTGGTTAAAGTCCGCAATCTGAAGAAATATTTCCCCGTCATGCGGGGAACAATCATTCAACGTCATACTGGTGATTGCAAAGCTGTGGATGACGTCAGTTTTGACATCATCAAGGGGGAGACGCTAGGGCTGGTCGGCGAAACGGGTTGCGGGAAGACTACGGTAGGGCGGACCATCCTAAGATTGTATGAACCAACGGATGGCGAGATTATCTTCGGTGGAACTAAGTTATCGGAAGTGACCGGCGGCGATTTGCGCCAGATACGGCGAAAGATGCAGATGATCTTTCAGGATCCTTACGCTTCATTGAACCCGCGTATGACCGTGGGTTCTATCATCGCCGCGCCGCTTGAAGTGCACAACGTCGCTCGCGGAAAAGAAAAGCACGACCGCGTGCAAGAGCTTCTGCAGATGGTGGGTCTCAACCCTTACTTCGTCAACCGCTACCCACACGAGTTCTCCGGCGGCCAGCGGCAGCGCATCGGTATCGCCCGCGCCCTGGCGCTGAACCCCGATCTGATCATCTGTGACGAGCCGATCTCCTCTCTGGACGTCTCCATCCAGGCGCAAGTGGTCAACTTGTTGGAGGAATTGCAGGATAAACTCGGATTGACCTATTTATTTATCGCTCACGACCTGAGCATGGTCCGTCATATTAGCGATCGCATGGCGGTGATGTACCTGGGCAAGATCGTGGAAGTAACCGATCGTGATGAGATTTATTTAAATCCTCTACATCCGTACACTCAGGCGCTGATGTCGGCGGTGCCCATACCGGATCCAGATATCATCGAAACGAGGCAGCGAATCATTTTGGAGGGGGATATTCCCAATCCATCGGATCCGCCCGTTGGCTGTAATTTCAACACCCGTTGCCCGGTCGCTGAGGACATCTGCTTCCAAGAAGAGCCTGCATACCTGGAAGTAAAGGCTGGTCATTGGGTGGCATGCCACCTTGTAAAACCAGAGGGAAACTGATCGGGAACGAGACCCACTAACCTCCCGTAGGTTCGTCTATCCTGCGGGAGGTTTAAATCCACTGTAGGCTTTATGGACATGTAGGGGCACGGCATTGCCGTGCCCCTACAGTGTAAATATCGTTGGGTATTTTGGAATGACCCGTTGGCTTCTCCCAGTAAAACTAACCAGTCGTCGATATTATCGAGAGCGTTGGGTAGGGGAGGTCAATACCCTCGCGATCAAAAACCTCTTTCAGAGCTTTTATCGCCGCATCCTGAGCATCATTTATACCCAATTCTATTGTGTCGGTCCAAAACAGCAGCGTGAAGTCGATCGAGGATTCGCCGAAGTTTCGGAACGTGACCGATGGCGGCGGGTCTTTCAAAACACCCGGGAGCCCAGCGATTACCTGATGTGTAATTCTGGCAACCTTATCCAGATCGGAATCGTTACCTACGCCGACGGTTAGGCTGACCCGGCGGTGCACGGACTTGCTGTAATTGACAACCGAACTCGAATAAACATCACCATTTGGGATAATCACGATGCGGCCGTCCCAGGTCTTTAATTCAGTTGCCCGAACGGAGATATTGAGCACGGTGCCGCCGAAATCTGATACTTCAATCCTGTCCCCGATCTCAAACGGCTGCTGAAGCAGGATGAGGATGCCGGAGATGAAATTATTTATGATGTCCTGAAGACCAAAACCGATTGCGATTCCCCCGATGCCCAAGCCGGCGACCAAACTGGTGAAGCGACCGGGTGCGATTTGCTCGAGTGCAAGGATGATTCCCACGGCGAGTATCCCCAGGCGCGCGAGCATCTCGAGGAGTACAATCAGCTCTGGATCCCGCTGTCCACGCTCCAGACTATTGCGCAGGAGCCTTGTGAGCCACCTCGAGAGCAAGTGGGTTGCCAGGAGGATAAGAGCGGCAGCGCCGAGTCTGGGTAGGAAGTTTAATACGGCTTCCAGAATCGTGTCCCACGAAAAGTTTAGTGGCAGCATAATGAGCCTCGCGTCAAAAGAGATTTCAATGCCTGATGATATCACAGCGGAACCGAGGATCTCAGTACTCATGCCTTGCTACAACGCGGGCGAGACTCTCGACGAGACCATGCAGTCACTCATGGATCAAACGCTGCTTGAGTTTGAAATCGTCGCTGTGGATGACGGCTCAGAAGACTCAACTTCCGAGAAATTGGCCGCGTGGTCCGGGAAAGACGGGCGCGTTCGTGTAATCACCATCGCCCATGCAGGAATCATCCCTGCCCTAAATATCGGAATGGAGGCCTGCCGTTCGCATCTCGTTGCCAGGATGGACGCTGATGATGTTGCCCATCCCGAGCGGCTGGAGCGCCAGGTAGCGTATCTTGAAGCGAACCCGGATGTGACCGTAGTGGGCAGCCTGGTTGAGAGCTTCCCGCGCGATGGGGTTCGAGAAGGTTTTCAAATCTATATCGAATGGCTAAATAAATTGGTAGATCACAATGCGATCACGCGTGATATTTTCGTCGAGAGCCCGTTAGCTCACCCCTCGGTCGCGTTTCGCAGAAGGCGGGTGGAGGCGCTCGGCGGTTATCAAGAGTTTGGCTGGCCGGAGGACTATGATCTCTGGCTGCGTTTGTACCTTGATGGGGCGCGGTTTGAAAAGATACCGGAGATTCTCCTCTACTGGCGAGAACATCCAAAGCGCCTGACGCGCACCGATTCGCGCTACTCTGTGGAGAATTTTCTGCGCGCCAAAGCCAGGTATCTGATACAGGGTCCGCTGCGAGGCAGGGATGCTGTGATCGTGTGGGGGGCCGGTCAGATGGGCCGGCGGCTCTCGAAGCATTTAGTGCGCGGAGAAGCGCCGCTCGTAGCGTTTGTGGACATCGATCCAAATAAAGTCGGCCGGACCCGCAGGGGAGCGCCGATCATCCCGCCAGAGGCGTTGAAAGAATGGTGGGATCGATTTTCGAATCCTGTTGTCCTGGCCGCGGTGGGGTCGAGGGGCGCCCGTGCCTTGATCCGCGAGAACTTGTGCAGCCGAGGATTCCGCGAAGGCATTGACTGGTGGGCTGTCGCCTAGTTACGTGTGCGCCTTACGGATGACCTGATCTGGTGGGTAACATTTACCGGGCCGCGGGATCAGCCGCGGGACGCGGCGCTGGTAATCGACATAGGCTTGCCCGAATTCGCCGACCAATCGCCGCTCTTCAAAGATACTGCCGATGGTTATGTACAGCGTTAAACCGAGGTTCAGAGCCAGAACACTCGCTGTCATAACTGGTGTGAGCCAGATAAAGAGCAGCCCGGCGGAATAAAGCGGGTGGCGGACATGGCAATAGAGCCCGTTGATTACCAACTCGCTCTGTTCTGATGCCTCCGGATGGGATATCTGGCGCAGTCCGAGAAAGTGCAGCGAATCGGTCTGTAGAAGGCCAAGGAGCAGCAGGATGACAGCCAGCGCCTGACCAGCTGAAGTGAGCAAAACCCATGGCCGTGTCAGTTGATAGAGTGTTTGCCCTGGATCGAGCGCGGCAACGGCGAGAACCGGCAAGAACGTGAGTCCCCCAACGATATTAAAGAATAATCGGTAAAAGCGGTCGCTTGTTTGTCCAAAAGCGCGATGAAATACTTGCTTCACCTGATTGCTGGCAAGCAGGCTGTGCAGCACGCCGTATACAGCGACGGCGAGGAAAGTTAAGACTGGCCCTGAAATCGACATGACCCTCAAATTCCGTAAATGTGTTTCCTGTTTGACGTTCCCAAACGGGGTTTTATTACTTACTGCTTTCAACGAGTAGGTTCGACTAAAGAAGTGTTAAGCATTCACTTTTATAACCACTTTTTCGAGAGGGCATTTACAAGCGATTCCATCACCATCATTGGTCGGCCAACAATTATTTGCCGCTATGCAGCGGGATTTTTCCTTCAGACCGAGTTTAAATTGATTCGGTAGATCTGGTTCGGTGATCAGCGGACGACAGAGGGAGATATAGTCGGCGTGTCCATCCGCTAACACCTGCTCCATAACCGACCGGGATCTGAAGCCTCCGACAAGAATTATTGGAAGTTGAGTGACAGGGCGGGCCTGGCGCGCCAGGGGGAGAAAGTAAGCTTCGTCAGCCTCTGAACGGATCCCCTTTTGTACATTAAGGTTCTTTGTTCCACCAATTCCCCCGCTGATTTCAACTGCGTCAAGGCCCATGTTCTCTAACGCGGCTACTATTTGAGCCCCTTCAGCGGAGGACAAACCGCCTTCTACACTGTCCATCATACCGAGTTTGATCAACACTGGATAATCAGGGCCTACCTTCTCTCTAACCGCGGCACATATTTCTCGCAGGGAACGCATCCTCTTCTTGCTACTACCTCCCCACTTGTCGGTTCTGCGGTTTACAAACGGAGATAGGAATTGGCTTATCAAGTATCCATGTGCGGCGTGAACCTGGCCCCCATCGAAACCAGCCTCTTGACATCTACGAGCCGCGTTTCCGTATGCCTGAATAACAGTTTCAATCTCCTGGGATGTAATTTCCCGGGCTGGTCTGGAAAGGAATGGCGCCTCAATTGCTGAGGGGGCAATGGCTTCGGAAACGTCTTCGGCATTGGCATTCATGCCGGCATGGTTGATTTGTACGACGATACGCCCGTCCTCATTGTGAACTGCGTCCGCTAGTTTTCTCAGGTCGGGAATCAGATCGTCGGTGTAAATGCCGGCCATCTCAACATGGGCTTTTCCAGATAGGTGTACGTACATATGGCCGGTGATGATCAGGCCTACGCCGCCTCGAGCCAGGTTTTTATACAGCTCCTTAAGCTGAGGAAGAGGACGCCCATCAGGGTCAGCCATTCTTTCAGCGGTTGCGGATCGTACGATTCGGTTTGGTGTAGAAAGCGATCCGATATTATTGGGTGTAAAAAGCAGGGTCATGTCGGTTTTCCTTTAGGCTGCAATTCTTCTGCAGCTCCTTCCGATCGTCCCGAGTTCAGGATTGTGCTAATTATCAAAAATGGAGGGAGCTATACCCAAACCAAGGCTTGATTTCAGTAGTTGATTGCCCCTGAGCGAGTAGTCATTGGTCTCTGCGTCACTATGGAACCGGATGTTCAGCCGCTTCTACAACCGCAGGGCTAATGCCGGGTAACAGTGCCAATGCCAGCAACCCGGATAGGATGTATATCCCCCCACCAAAGTAGAGCGTGGTCGAGATTCCGAGAGCGTCGCCCAGCCCGCTCGCGAAGGCCATTCCGATCAGCATCAGCAGGGCGCTCAGCGTTCCATAGACCCCAAATACACGGCCCAAGTACTCTCCGGGAGCATGCGACTGCATCCAGGTCTGGCTGCTGATCAACCAGGCCATGAGCGGCACGCTGAGCAGGATCATGATCAATATCGAGATGGTAAAGACCGGCCAAACGACCATTGCCACCAGCGCCACCCCCGTACCGATCAAGCCGAAGGGTATCATGTGATTGGGCTTGAATCTGCTCCCGATCGCTCCTATCGCGATCCCCCCCAGAATACCAGCCACACCGCGCACCGTGAGTACCAAACCAAACTCAGCCGATCCCACCCCAACAACATCCTGGAAAAAGGGTACGAGCAATACGGTAAGGATGCTGTCTCCAAGGGCGGCAATCCCGAGCACGAGGAAGATCCGTGAAAGCGCCGGTTTCCCCGTCACCATTTTCAGGCCGGCGGCAAATTCGTCCCAGAAGGCCGAGAGTGCGCTGGCTGCAGAACCATCCTCAGCAGGAGCGGGCGCCGCCACGTCTTCCGGGACACGGATGAAATACATCAATAGCGCTGCTAATACATAGGAGCTGATATCAAAGAAGATCACGCCCTGCAAACCGATCGAGGCCAGCAAGACACCGCCGAGAGCCGGTCCGATCAGACGGGCGCCGTTCTCCCCCAACGAGTCAAGCGAATTGGCGGTGAGCAATTGATCCTTCTCGACCAGCGTTGGCAGCAGGGCGTTATTCGCTGGTCCAAAAAACTGGCTCGCGGTTGATTCGAGGAAGCCAGTGAGATAAACCAGCCAGATCATATCGGCTGAGCGAACGCCAAGCAGGATGACCAGCACCGCGCCACGGAAGAGGCTCGAGCCGATCATCGTCCAACGCCGGTCCCAACGGTCGACAAACACCCCGGCGACCGACCCAAAAACCAGGGACGGTACGACCTGGATCATAAACATCGCTCCGGTGGCCATCACCGACCCGGTCACTGCGTAAATAAAGAACGGCAACGCGGCAAACATCGCCCAATCGCCAATCATTGAGATTAGCTGGGCAATCCACAACAGTCCATAATTGCGCCTTCGTAATACTGTTAACATGCGTGCATTCCTGAAAGTGAAGATCTTATACTCAAACACAGCAGGGAGGAAGGAATAGTTGATAATATGCGGGGCTATACGCTAGTCGAAAGGTTGATGTCCTTCATTAATGGTTATCTTCCGATAATTCCTCTGCCAGATAGTGTGGAATTTTTTGGAATCTGTTGTCCGAACTAATGAGCAATGGAGTGAAGTTTATCAGGTGTTGGCGTAGACGGAGGCAACGCACTCACATGAAAAAAAAACCGACTTCGCAGTATTCGACGCTATCAAGAATCTGTAAACGAACAGGGTTAACTACCTCTGTCTGGCAGATTACCAGCTAGCAAGTGCATACTGACGCAAGGGCAACAAATCCCCCGGGAGAATAACAGATCCCGCAATATCGCGGGATTTGTGTTTAGGTATGGACTCTTCTCGAAAGAATATCTTAATTTCCCTATTTACCCCTTTTTAGTAGTAATATGTAAACTGAGTGTCTTTATTTTCAATAGTT
>SOJU01000059.1 GCA_004376465.1 Anaerolineales bacterium
AGGATGACCCCAAATGTAAAAAGCCTGATCCATTATCGACAATAAGGACCATGTTGGAGATTTTGGGATGCGCTTGGATGAGGGTTATCATCGCTAACTAAAATGGAGGCAATTTTCCGCTCAACGTCACTGTCCTTCATGAGACAACGCAGAAAATCTGCACACCGCACAAAAGCTATGAAATGTAATCGGTGCGCGCAATCCACCCAGAAGCAGTCGCAAAACCAGCATAGATGATTAGCGATACCGGACTGGGAGCCTAAAGTAACGAGATTCCTTACTTGAACTTCGGCGTTATTTCCACCCAGTACCTAGATGGAAAGGGATAACATCTGCACCATGAGGAGAAAATCGTCTCCGATTATGCCAAGGGAGGGCAAGAATGAGTGTAAGAGATCCGACCCGCTTTCCTGAACACGAAGATAAAAAGGAGGAGGAAATGGATGACAAACATTTGGCACGCCGTGGTTTCCTGCGCGGCGCAGCGCTCACTGGCGCTGGATTGATCGTAGTGTCATGCGCCCCAGGTGCAGAAGAGACCCTGGCCTTGCCAGCCAAGGACAAGATCGTTGTTGGCATGTCAAGACCTCTTTCAGGTCCATTGGCCGTTATCGGGGACTCAGCGTTCCGACCGGTGTATGAGACATGGGTTGAGGAGGTCAACAATGATGGGGGAATCTTTGTGGAGGAATACGGCAAGAGCCTACCCATAGAACTGCTGATATACGATGACACAAGTGATGTGGGCACGATGACGCGGCTTACGGAAAAGTTAATCGTCGAGGACAAGGTGGACTTTCTGTGGCCTGCCTGCGGCACAGCCTTTATCTTCGCCCAAGCCCCGATCGCCCATAAGTACGGGTACGTGCTGGTGACAGCCGAGGGAGGCGCCACGAGCATTAAGGATATGCTTCCCAGCCTGCCCTATCTCTTCGTGACACTGAGCTTCTCTGACTGGTACCAGTTGCCAGTCCTAGCAGATCTGCTGGCTGAACAGGGCGCCAAGACGGCATATATAGCATACATCGCTGACCTTCACGGCATCGAATATTCCGGAGTAGCAGGGATTGAGTTTCCGAAGAAGGGAATCGAGATCGTTGGCATCAAGAGTGTTCCACCTGACATGAAAGACCTTTCCCCCATCCTCAAGGATGCCAAGGCTTCTGAAGCCGATGTCTTCTGCTGTTTTGCCTATCCCGATCAGATTATGCCGGCTACTGGAACGTCGATAGAGCTGGGTTTCAATCCCAAGGCTTGGGTTGGCGGTCCTGGCGTCAATTTCGGTTTTTACCACACGGCTTTTGGTCCAATGGTGGAGGGCATAATCGGCTTTACGTCCTTCAGCCCGAAGCAATCTACTGCAGCTCAAGAGTTGGCTGATAAGCTTTACGCTGGCAAACCGGAAGACATTCAGGACCCATGGGGGCATCCTCTCTACTGGGCGGGCTTAGATGCTTGGAAGCAAGCCATTGAAAAAGCAGGAACCCTCGACCAAGACGCGATACGGGAAGTATTGACCACTGAAAAGTTTGATACTCCTCTGGGAGAGACCTGGTTTGATGGTGGACTGCTAGCGAAGGAATGCCACACCGGTGAGATTGGTCAATGGCAAGAGGGAGTCTATGAAGTCATCGGTCCGAAAGATATGGCAACTGCGCCGATGGTTTACCCCAAACCGGAATGGCTGACTGGTTAAAGACCGACCGTGGCTTACTCAACAATATAACGGTCGGATAAGCAGGCTGTCGAGAGGGAGAGGCAGGAACAACACATCGGGAGATTCCTGTCCTGAGGAAGTATCGAGTCCTTCTAGACAGCCTGCAACCATGTTCACCACGACCGAGAGGCGATCTATTACATGGTAACGTTCTTGGACATCGTGATAGCTGGATTGTTACTAGGGGGTCTCTACGCTTTGATCGCCATGGGCCTCAGCCTGCAGTACGGTGTTGCCCGGGTGCTGAATATCTCTCACGGCGAGTTCATTATGATTGGGGCGCTGACCACATGGACGTTATTCCAAATGGGTGTCAGCCCGTTGGTGAGCCTTGTGATTTGCGGCCTTCTCACCTTCGGCTTGGGTTTCATTATTTACCGGACAATTTTCCGACGTTTGCTCAAATCGTCACCCTCAATTGCTGCTTTTGAGGGCAGTTCCATGCTGGCGTCATTCGGTCTCATGTTCATTATCCAGAACATCGTTTTGATCATATGGGGGCCCGAAATACGAGGTTACTCATATTTAGCGATCCCAGTGGATCTAGCAGGCGCATTGTTCGGCGCCAACCGCATAGTCACGCTCGGGTTTGCGATCGGTATCGGCCTGGCTTTCTACGTGTTCCTATCCCACACCCGAATGGGCAAAGCCATCAGAGCCGCGGCGCAAGACCAGGCAACCGCGGGCCTCATGGGGGTGAACATCAACCATGTGCTCGCTCTATGCTTCGGCTTTGGAGCTGCCCTGGCGGGTATCGCCGGTGTGCTGATTAGCATGTCGTATCCGGTTCATGCATTTATGGGGTTCGAGTATACGATTATCGCCATCATCGTGGTGGTCTTGGGTGGAATGGGAAGCATCCCCGGCAGTTTTATCGGGGGCTTTTTACTGGGACTCATCGGCAGCATCGTTACCTATTTCGAACCAGGACTGGCGCTGGCCGCCTATTACGCTATTTTCGTGATTCTCCTATGGGTGAGGCCGACGGGAATCATGGGGAAGTAGAGAGATGAAGCAGACCACAATTGATATTAAAAATGTAAGGACTTTAGGACTACTCCTCATCGGCGTGCTTTTGTTAGCCACCTTGCCACTATATGGTTCCCCATATTCCGTTATTTTTACCACCAGCATCATCATGTATATCGTTCTGACTGTAAGTTGGGCCATCTTTTCCGGTCCAACTGGTTACCTGTCGCTAGCGACAGCGGCGTTCTTCGGGGTCGGCATCTATACAATCGCAATCCTAGGGGAAGAGGTGCAATTATTTGCGGTGATTTTGCTAGGTGGTGTTGCCAGTTTCTGCCTTGCTCTGCTCGTCGGAGCATTAACTCTGAGGTTGAAGGGGGTCTATTTCGCCGTATTCACTTTCGGGCTCGTTGAGCTGATCAAGCATGTTCTGTTGTGGTATGAAATTAAATTTACAGGAACGCGTGGGCGATTCGTGGTTGTAGTCGACAATACCACTATTTATTACATCATGCTGGCGATTCTAATCACACTTCTGATAACAGCTTTCGTGATTAGACGTTCCAAATACGGATTAGCTTTGCAAAGCATTGGAGAGGACGAGAGCGCAGCGGCCCACATCGGCGTAAATGTGAATGTCGTGAAAACCATCACCTTTGCCATAAGCGCTTCATTCATGGGAATGACCGGAGCTATTATGGCGACGAGATGGACGTACATTGACCCATATGGCGCCTTTAAATCGCTCTACTCTTTCATGCCCGTTTTGATGGCCATTTTCGGCGGGCTGGGAACGTTCTACGGCCCCATCCTGGGCGCAACTATCTTCGCTTATCTGGAAGAACTCCTCATTACTGAGTTTCCCTATTACTACATGCTAATCATCGGTTCTATCTTGCTTGTGACCATCCTATACATGCCAAATGGCCTTGTCGGAGTGGTGCAGAGATTACAAAGACGGATCTCGGGAGGAAGAGGTGCGAATCCTTGAGGGTGAGGGAGTAACCAAGCGCTTCGGTGGGTTAGCTGCTGTCGAGCAGATGGATTTCCATGTGGACCAGGGTGAAGTTGTTGGGTTGATTGGTCCGAACGGAGCGGGCAAAACCACATTGTTCAACTTGATCTCGGGCGTGCTCGTCCCTAAACCGGGGAGGATCGAGTTCAAATCGGAGAATATCACCGGTTTAAAGCCGAATCAAATCTGCAGGAAAGGCGTGGCAAGGACGTTTCAATCGGTCAAGGTGTTCTCCAATATGCCTGTATTCGGAAATATCTACTTGGCCGCATTGTTTGGAAACAGGAATAACCTGACTTCAGCGGAAGCCGCTCAAGAGGCGACAGACCTTTTAGAGTTTGTGGGCTTGTCGGCAGTTAGATCATCCTCAGCGCAAGATTTAACTTTAGCGAACCAGAAACGTCTTGAGGTGGGCAGGGCATTGGCGACCAAGCCGGAACTATTGCTTCTCGATGAGGTCATGGCTGGATTGAATGAAACCGAAGTTGCCCAGACTATGGAATTGGTGAACAAGATCCGCGAGGAGGGAATCACCATAGTTATGATTGAGCATATCATGCGAGCAATTATGAACGTTTGCGATCGGATCATCGTCCTTCATCACGGCAAGAAGATTGCTGAGGGGAGTCCGGAGGAGATCGCGACCAACGAGACGGTAGTACAGGTCTATCTTGGGGAATAATCGAATGTTAGAAGCACGTAATTTGGTCAGCATGTATGGTAAAGCACAAGCATTGTGGGATGTTAGTCTAACCATTGACGAGGCAGAAATCGTCGCATTGATTGGCTCGAACGGTGCAGGTAAAACAACACTGCTGAATACCATTTCCGGTTTGCATCATCCAGCCTCTGGTACCGTGGAATATTTAGGTCAGGGCATTGAGAGTCTAGATCCATACGTTATCGTCGAAGCAGGGATTTCTCACGTGCCGGAAGGCGGAAGAGTCTTTCCGGACATGTCGGTGCGCGAAAATCTGGAGATGGGCGCGTATCCCAAACGCGCTTGGAAAGCAAGGGAGCAGACCCTCCAGCAAGTATATGGAATCTTTCCTCGATTGAAGGAGAGGGAAAAGCAGCTGGCTCGAACTTTGAGTGGGGGTGAGCGCCAGATGCTGGCCATGGGTCGTGGCCTGATGTCGAGACCGCGATTGTGCCTTTTGGATGAGCCCTCATATGGCTTGGCGCCAATCATGGTGACCGAGATCTTTCGCATTATCGAGCGTCTGCGCACTCAGGAGATTACCGTCCTGCTGATCGAACAAAATGTTCGGCACACACTGGAGATCGCCGACCGAGTGTATGTGATGGAGAATGGCCGAATATGCATGGAAGGAGAATGTGACGAACTGCTCCAAAGCGATTTTGTGAGGCAAGCTTATTTGGGGTTGTAGCCAAACTTGGGGAACTGAAAATAAACAATAGGGAGAGCTTTTCCAAGAACAACAGGAGATGCCAGTTTCTGGAAATCAAGGATGTGAACACCTGAAGTTGGGGAGAAAAAAATGGAGATCACTGCAGCGGTTGTTTATGAGAAATCCGGGGATTTCGTTATCGATCAACTGGATCTCAGTGCTCCAAAAGATGATGAGGTGCTCGTCCGAATCGTCGGCACTGGCATCTGCCACACCGATCTCGCAGCCCGGGACATGCATTTACCAATACCGCCGCCGCCGAGTGTATTCGGACACGAGGGCGCTGGCATCGTGCAAGATGTGGGGGCAAGGGTTACCAAGGTCAAACCGGGTGATCATGTCGTGTTGGCCTGGGACTACTGCGGGGTGTGTGCTTCTTGCAAGTCGGGCAATGAACTCTATTGCCTGAATTTCTTCCTGCATAATTTCCACGGTGCACGTCCGGACGATTCCATAACATTGCGAAAGGATGATCAGGTCATCCACGGTTCTTTTTTTAGCCAGTCATCTTTTGCTGATCACGCGCTGGCCACAGAACGCAATGTTGTCAGAGTTCGGGATGACATCCCCCTCGAGGTCTTAGCCCCGATGGGATGCGGTGTCATGACCGGCGCTGGTGCGGTCATGAATTCACTTCGTCCCAAGCCTGGGGCATCGATTGCCATATTCGGTGTCGGCAACGTGGGAATGAGCGCAGTTCTCGCTTCGGTTGTTTGTGGTTGTACCACGATTATAGGCGTCGATATCCATTCAGGACGCTTGGAGATGGCCAAGAAATTTGGCGCTACCCATGTCGTTAACGCTGATGAGGTGGACCCGGTTGAGGCGATCCTGGAGATTACTTCCGGGGGTGCGGAATTCAGTCTGGAGTGTGTTGGGAGCCCTAAGGTCCTTAGGCAAGCCGTTGATGTCCTACCTCGCCTCGGGGTTTGCGGACTGACTGGAGTTGTGCCTCCTGGCACGGAAGTCAGTCTGGATATGGACCATCTCATGAATGGCCGGATGGTTAAGGGGATCCTGGGAGGCGATGCGATCGCAAGTCAATTTATTCCCAAGTTGATTGACCTGTACCAGCAAGGAAAATTCCCCTTCGATCAAATGATCACCTACTATCCGTTCGATAAAATAAATCAGGCTGTGGAAGATATGGAGAAGGGTAGTGTGATTAAACCGGTTCTACGATTGTAGGCAAAGCTTAACTTTTCTGTTGTAAGGAGCTGCTATGAAAACCTATCAGATGTTCATCAATGGAGAGTGGGTTAATGCAGTATCTGGCGAGACGTTCGATGATCTGAACCCGTATACCGGTGAAGTATATGCTCGTGCGCAAAAAGGTGACGAAAAAGATGCCGATCGGGCGATGACCGCTGCTTATGCCGCCCGTAAGCCCTGGTCCGGGACGCCGTCGATAGAACGCGCATTAGTCATTTCCAAGGCCGGTCATATCCTCGAAGAAAGCCGACAGGAGTTTGCCGAAGTGCTTACCGGAGAAGGGGGGAGCACATTTGGTAAAGCCATGTTCGAGATCTCTCAGACGATAGACCTACTTGCAACTGCAGCGGCCGATAGCAAACGCATCCTTGGTGAAACCTTCCATACCGATCCGAGCAAGCTCTCCATGAGCCTGCGGTCGCCGAGGGGAACTATCGTGGCTATCTCACCTTGGAACTTCCCGCTTATCCTGGCCATGTATAAGGTGGCTTATGGTCTCGCTACCGGGAATACGGTAGTCTTCAAACCAGCCAGCAACACACCCGTAATCGGTCTCAAGATCGGAGAACTGTTCGAGCGGGCGGGACTGCTGGCAGGTGCTCTAAACGTAATAACAGGACCCGGGAGTGTGCTTGGAAATGCGCTCATCGATGATGACCGCTGTTCTTATGTGACCCTCACCGGCGAAACCGAGACTGGTCGTCATGTGGCTCAAAGGGCTGCTGCGAAGTTGAAGGGGTATACCCTCGAGTTGGGCGGGAAGAACCCGCTCATCATCTTAGCCGATGCGGATATCGACTATGCCGTAGACGCAGCTGCCTTTGGCGTCTGCATGCACCAGGGGCAAATCTGTATGTCTGTCGGTCGAGTGATTGTGGAGCAGCCGATTGTCGATGAGTTTGCGGCGAAATTGGCTAAAAAGACTGCGGCCTTACCGTCGGGTGATCCCAGCAATCCAGAGACGGTCGTCGGTCCACTCATCAATGACGCCGCGGTCAAGAAGGTTGACGCCCACGTGAAAGATGCCGTTTCCAAGGGTGCCGAACTGCTCACTGGAGGCACCTACGAAGGCCGTGTCTACGAGGCCACGGTGCTCAAGGGCATAACTAAAGATATGCTGGTTTATCAAGAGGAGACCTTCGGGCCTGTCGCCCCGATTATCGCTGTTCAGGACGAAAAAGAAGCCCTGGAAGTCGCCAATGATACCTCATATGGTCTCTCTGCAGGGGTCATCACTCAAAACCTGGAGAAGGCTATCTACCTTGCCGAAGGTATCGAAGCCGGGATGGTTCATGTAGGGAACTCTTCCATCGACGCCGAAGCTTCTGTCCCCTTCGGGGGTTTCAAGGATAGCGGTCAGGGGCGTGAAGGAGGGTTCTACTCCATAGAGGCATTGACTCAGGTCAAGTGGGTCACGATCGAGAAAGCGAGACACCATTTCCCGTTCTAGTTGGCAGAGGGCAAGGAGACGTTAAACCTTGACCATGATTGCCATCCGCTAAGAAATGGAATCTGTTGGACGAACAATCGAAGGAGGCAACCGGGTGGGAGATCACGAAGCTCTCACAGCGAGAGTGCAGGAACTGGCGGAGAGGGAGTGGGATGTCCCCACGATAGAAGCCAGGGTAAAACGGCTTTCTGAAGAAGGGATACCCAGGAAGGTGCTCGATCCGGAGGAGATGCTTGCCAATAAAGAGCAGATCCTGGATCGTGTCGAGTTGCGAGCCCAAGAATACAATTTCATAGCGCGCAACTGCGCCAAGGGTACCGCCTTGGCCTTACTGGAAGAATTTGGTTTGGGTAATATGGAGATCGTTCAAGGCCTGTCACCCTTCCCTGGCTTCGGCGGCACCGGATGGATGTGTGGTGGTGTGACTGGGAGTTTGATTGCGCTTGGACTTTATTTTGGCAGCGAGGATGTGCTCAATTATGAAGCCGTCGGCGCGACGATCATGGCCGCTCGCAAATTCATGACTCTTTTCGAAGAAAAGGTGGGTGCCGTTGTCTGCCCTAAGATCCACGAAGATGTGGTATTCGGGCGCTACATGGATCCCGCAGCCAGTCCGGAGAATATGGAAGCTTTCGCCATCGCAAAAGGATTTGAAAAGTGTGGGCTCCTACCGGGGATTGGTGCCAGGATTGCCAGTGAGATCATTCTTGAAAGTCTGGAGTGAAGTATTTATCATCTCTGATCTCGAACTCATGCCTTCTGCGGGGAATCTCCGGATGCGATTCCGGAGTTCTCCGTACGGTCAGACTTTTTGTGAGAAAAGATCAGGATTTCCCATCCATATGAAGGAGATGAATGACTTTTTTCCATCCGGCCAACTTGTCTAATCTTGATTTGAATTCAAGCTCCTTTCGTTCGTGGACATCCCCAGTGAAACGCATTAAGACTCGGAGGTGATTCCTATGACAGCGAAGCTCTTGTTGCAGGAGCTGAGTCGCTATCCGTTAGGGACCTTTGCCGACATTATTTATAGAAATGCCATCCTCAGCCCGGATAGTGAAGCCTTCGTTTGTGGGCGTGAGAGGATAAGTTTCAAGCAATTTAACGAGAGGGTGAATAAACTCATCCATGGCCTTCACTCCTTGGGGATACAAAAGGGGGACATTATTGGAATCCTCTCGTGGAACCAGCTTGAGTATCCCGAGGTCTTTGGGGCGGCCATGAAGGGTGGTTTTGTGCTCGCCCATTTCAATCCCCGCCTGCAGCCTGAAGAGATGGTTCATGTCATAAACGATTCCGGGCCAAGAGTTTTGTTCCATGGCCCCGAACTCGTAGAAACGGTCGATGGGATCCATAAGCAGCTCTCCAAGACTGAATCATTCTTTACCTTTGGTGATGCGGAGGAGTATATCGAGGCGTATAAGGAGTTGGTGGGGAGTCAGTCAAGAGAAGAACCAGAACCCAGAGTTGACGAGGATGATCCTCTCACAATCTTCTACACAAGCGGGACGACTGGGACGCCGCGTGGGGCCATCTACACACATAGACAGAAGATGGAAAACACCCGTATGAAGGCGCTGGATATCGGGGTGGAAATTGGCGATCGGCACATCGTCGTTCTGCCGATGTTCCATATTGGAGGAGATAGCCACATCTGGCCCTTTTTCCTGATGGGCGGGTGCAATGTCATCTTGCCCATTTCCTACGCTCTGTCAGACACCCTGAAGATTATCGCGGAGGAAAAGATTACGGACATTCACATTGTCCCAACGCAACTTGTATCCCTGTTGAATCTCCCCAATATCGATCAGTACGATCTTCACTGCCTTAAGAGAATCTGGTATGGGGCCTCGCCGATGCCAACAGAAGTCCTTGAAAACGGATTATCGGTGTTTGGCCCCATTTTTATGCAGGGCTATGGACAAACCGAATCTGGCCCCGACGTGACAGTTCTCAGTAAAGCAGACCACCGCAATTCAGGGGAATCCACAGGGGCACAGAGTGTGCTTGCTTCCTGCGGGCGACCATGTATTGGGGTCCATGTGCGAATCGTTGATGATGACGGTCGTGACGTCGAGGTAGGCAAGATCGGGGAGATCATCGTTCAGAGCAAACGAACCATGACAGGATACTATCACAGACCTGAGGAGACGAGGGAAAAGATTCGGGATGGGTGGCTATATACGGGGGATCTCGGTTACTATGATGAGAGGGGATACATTTATATCGCCGACAGGAAGAAGGACATGATAATCACGGGAGGTGAAAACGTATATCCAGCGGAGGTAGAGAATGTTCTTTACAGGCATCCTGCTGTTAAGGAAGCCGCTGTCATCGGTGTTCCGGATTCCTATTGGATCGAGCGAGTCCACGCACTGGTGGTACTTAAAGAGGGCGCCCAGGTTTTGGGGGAGGAAGTTATCGCCTTCTGCAGGGAAAATATTGCTCACTACAAGGCGCCCAAATCGATCGAGTTTGTGGATGATCTACCGAAGAATCCGCAAGGAAAAGTACTAAAAAGGGAGATTCGTTCTAAATATTAGGCATAAGTGATCCCGGGCACGAGATGCATGTGAAACGCAAAGAAAACTTTGAGTAGTTTCTCGGCTAAATAACCATTTCATGCACAGTTTGTGAAGGGAGATATGGAGATTTGTCATCGCGATTGATTCGATGCTGGCCTTTTGAGCCTTATCCGCCGGAGACAGGCAGTAGTACTAGGACCTCACCCTCCTATTTCAGTTGTGTCTCCATACCTTCAAGAAATCAATTGTCTGGCTAATGACCATGATGCGCGACGTTCTTCGAGTGTGGATGATCAAGGTGTTGCGTATTCGCCGTCAAGCATAGTTGAAATTTGCGGTAGTCATCGGTCTATCGTCGGAGTTCGCATTCTCGGATGAAAAATATGAAAAAGACAATCATCACCAGTTATGCCAGAACAGCGATTGGTACTTATCTCGGTTCGCTGAAAGAAGCGCCTGTCGAATTCCTCGGCGCGACCGCGATCCAAGGTGCGCTGGAACGCTCCAACCTGGGCAATGACCAGGTGAACGAAGTGATTATGGGGCACGCCATCGCTTCAGGCGAAGCACCAAATATCGCACGGGTTTGCTTATTGCTCGCTGGCCTGAGCGAGGCGACGCCGGGCTTTTCTATCAGCCGCATGTGCGGGTCGGGCATCCAAGCTATCGTGTCGGCGATGCAGTACAGGAGAAATTCGCGAAATATGTATTCAGGAGGAGCTGGGAATGTTTAAAAATGTATATGTTCCCTACACAGGATATTGGTGCTCGCCTTTTTGCCGTTGGCAGGGATCGCTACAAAATCAGAACTCCACAGAGCTGGCAGCTGCTGCGGCGAAACGGTTCTTTGAATTGCGCGGAATCACGCCTGATATCTTCGATGGTATCGTCTACGGCGCGACAGTTCCCCAACCGCTGTGGTTTTATGATGCCCCCCATTTTGCCACGCTGATGGGCAATCCAAATATCAGCGGTCCCCGGGTTACACAGGCGTGCGCTACCTCCACGGTTTCCCTTAATTATGCCGCAGCTTCCATCGAGGCGGGAAGCAACACCAATGTATTGGTGGCCACCGCTGACCGAACATCGAATTGCCCGAACATCCTCTGGCCGAACCCTTCGGGCCCCGGTGGAAAGCCGCATTACGAGAGCTGGATGATTGACGGTTTCAACTGGGATCCTACTGCTGAGACCGGCCCCTTGGGTACAGCCAACAATGTCGCCAAGAAGCACGGCATCACCCGGGAAGAATCCGATGCCCTGGTTCTCAACCGATACAACAAGTACACGGATTCGACCGCAGAGGACCGTAAATTTCAGAAACGCTATATGCTTCCCCTGGAAGTCAGGCTTTCCAAGAAAAAGACCATCATTGTGGAAGAGGATGAGGGGATTATCCCCTGTACCGCCGAGGGCCTGGCAGGGCTGAGAACGACTTCCGAGGATTCCATCCTGACCGTTGGTGCCCAGACCCATGCGGCCGATGGAAATGCCGGTATGATCGTCACCACAAGGGAGAAAGCAGATGAGATTTCCGCCGACAAAGCCGTGACCATCCAAATTCTTGCTTATGGATTTGCGCGCGCCGAAGCGGCATACATGCCCGAGGCGCCAGTCCCGGCATCGGCGCGGGCATTGAAGAACGCGGGCTTAAAGATGTCCGATCTTAAAGCAATTAAAACCCATAATCCGTTTTCCGTTAACGACATCGTCATGGGAAGGGAGATGGGGATCGACGACAAGATATTCAATAATTACGGATGCTCTCTGATTTTCGGACACCCTCAGGGGCCCACCGTGATGAGGTTGGCCATTGAACTGATCGAGGAGTTGGTTCTCAAAGGCGGCGGTTATGGGCTGGTGGCCGGTTGCGCGGCAGGTGATTCAGGAGCCGCCCTGGTTGTCAAGGTGAATTAATAGCGGATGAAATTTGCAGGAGACATCAAATGACGAAAATCGACCTGTACCCAAACTTTTATAATCCCTTCCTCATTCGTCCCACCCGGTCGATACCCGAAGAGATGGCAGTGATCGGTGCCGGGAATATCGGCCCCGATATCGCCTATTCTTTACGGACCGGCCTTCCGGAGAAGAAACTGTACCTTGTGGATGTGATTGAAGAACCTCTCCAGAAAGCAAAGGAACGGCTTGAAGGCTATGCAAAAAAGGGGGTAGAGAAAAAAAAGCTACGCCCCGAGCTGGTGGATGTCATCCTGGGCAATATCATCTACACCACAGATTACGGTAGACTGAAAAACTGTGGCCTGGTGATCGAAGCGGCAACAGAAGATCTGGAGCTGAAAAAGAAAATCCTCACAGAGGTCGAATCGATTGTTGGAGAAGAGGCGATCATAACGTCCAACACCAGTGGCATGACGGCGGATATGATCTTCAGCCATTTGAGTCACCCCGGGAGGACTACTATTACCCATTTTTTCGCACCGGCGTGGCGCAGCATGGGGGTCGAAGTCATCAACTGGGAAGGTGCGGATAAGAGCGTCATCGATTTTCTTCTCTGGTTTATGGCCCAGGCCGGAAAAGCGCCGGTGGCTACCCGGAGTGTCTTTTCCTTTCTTCTTAACCGGTTATTTGAAACCTGGGCAAGCGAAGCTGCATGGATGCTGGAAAAGGCTACCAGCAAGGAGATCGATTATGTTAGTGAAGAGTTTCTCGGCGCCGGACCATTTTTTGTGACAGGCGTAAGCGGCGGCAATCCGCTGACATTTGCGTCCCAAACCCGCAGGATGGCTGAAAGTGAAGCCTATGCGCCAACCCGGATACTGTTGTCCATAGAAAAATGGGCTTTCAATAAACCCGGCACCAAGGTCGAAGTTTCCCCTGACCTTGCGGAGTGGATCAGGATGCGTTTTCTGGGATCTGTCTTCTCCCAATGTTTCGATATTGTGGATAGGGATATCGGCACCCGCAGCGATCTTAATTTCGGCAGCGTGATTGCCCTCGCGTATAAAAAAGGCGTTCTTGACCTGATGACCGATCTGGGCGCTGAAAAGGTGAGCAGTATAATTCAGAAGTTCAATGCCGAGCGCCCTGGTTTTCCACATCCCACAAAACCCATTGAAGAGTATCTGGATTTCCCGCGGGACATCCTGGCCGACCGGATGGAAGGGGTAACCATCCTCACAATCCGGAGGCCCCAGGTGGCTAATGCGCTGAGTGACTACACCTGTAACGAAATCCTCGCCGAGCTCAAAAAAGGTGAAGCAGATCCGTCCGTTAAAGGATTCGTGATCACCGGTTACGGCCCCAGGGCTTTTTGCGCCGGCGCCGATATCGGCGGGTTTGTCGCTACCTTCGGCAACCATGAGAAGGGTCAGGCATTGTCACGCGGAAACTCGAAAGTCCTAGAGTACATCGACCGGATGACGAAACCGGTTGTTGCGGCTCTCAACGGGCTTGCCATGGGAGGCGGCACCGAACTAGCCATCCGGTGTCATAGCAGGGTGGCAATGGAAAAAGCATTTCTGCAGCTTCCAGAGATCACCTTGGGGATGATACCCGGGATGGGAGGCGTCGTTATCCCATATCGCAAATGGCCCCAGGCCGCGGCGAAATTTCACGCAATGATCGGAAAAGCCGAAAAAATGACGATGAAAGAGGCCGTGGAAATCGGAATTGTGAAAAAGACTGCGTCGAGCTTCCTCGATCTGATTGATGCGGCCATCACTGAAGTGGACAGACTCCAGGGAGATATACCCAGGATCAACGAGGGGCCGGTTGAAATTCCCCCGTTCACTGTTGCAGAAGCGCCGATGGCCGAGGATCTTCCACTCAGCGAGGAAATCTTGGGAATTATCGGCGGGGTCATCAACGAGGCAGCAAAGGCCGAGACGCTGGCGGAAGCCCTGGAGATTGCCTATTTGGCGGCCGGCGATATCTCCTGTGCCAAAGACTGCAAAGAAGGAGTTACCGCATTCTTGGAAAAGAGAAAACCCGAATTTAACAAATAACCGCGATATAGTCGGTACTACGGGCTCCTGAGCATCGATCCCCAGGAGTCCACAGAAGCTGCAGTAAGTACCCCTCGACAAGGGTCTTGCATTCGAACAGGACCATATGTCTGAAGTGATGGCGACGCCAGATCGTGTTGAAGGTATGCAAGCGTTCGTCGAAAAGCGCGAGCCTGTCTTTACTGGAAAGGAACCGCGCCCGGCGCGCGCGACCAAGCGCAAAGCAAAACACTAGACCAGGGTCGGCGCATCGAAGAGTGAATTGTGCGCAAGATGCCCCATTGCTAGATAACAGTTGGCGCTTGTTTGTCGAGAGCATACACGAGGCAAGAATCACAATGACCGCATCTTTGCATGAGATTTTCGAATCACGCTCAGTCGCCGTCGTCGGCGCATCAAAGGATCCAACCAAAGCGGGGCACCAGGTTGTGCAAACACTGCTTGCCGCCGGATACCTGGGCGAGGTCTATCCGGTCAACCGCAACGAAAACGAAATCCTGGGTCTGCCGTGCTACAGTTCCATCACCGAGATCAAAGAACCGCTCGACCTGATCGTGATCAGTCTACCAGGCAAGGCGGTCATCACCGTGATGGAGGAAGCCGAGCAACGCGGCGATGTCAAAGGCGTTGTGGTGCTCTCCGCCGGCTTCGCCGAAACTGCGATCCCGGAAAATATCGAGTTACAACGGCAACTCGTCGAGATCGCCCAGCTTGCCGGCATCCGGGTGTTTGGACCGAATTGCATCGGGATTATGAACCCAGACCTGAAACTCATCACCGGTTTCCATCCGGGGATCAGTTTCGTTCCCGGCAATCTCGGTTACGTGACGCAGAGCGGCGCGCTCGGCGGCTCGCTCCTGACGCTGGCCCTCAGTCAGCCCAAGCCGTTGGGCTTTGCGCGATTCGGTCACGTCGGCAACATGTGCGATGTGTCGAACATGGAATTGATCGAAGAGTACGGCAACGATCCCAAGATCGAGGTGATTCTCGTCTATCTCGAAGGAGTCAAGGACGGTCGAGAGTTTATCCGCGTCGCGGGCCAGGTTACAAAGAACAAACCAGTGCTCGTGCTCAAAGTGGGGCGCACCGAGATCGGCTCCAAAGCGGCGCTCTCGCACACCGGCACGCTCGCCGGTACGGATGCGGTGTACAGCGGCGCGTTCAAACAATGCGGCGTCGTGCGCGCGAACACAATGCACGATTTGATCGCCGGCGCAAAAGCGATTTCGATGTTGCCCAAACCACATGGCAACCGGGTTTGCATCTTTACCGAAGCCGGTGGCATGGGCGTCATCAGCATGGATGAAGTGGAGGCCGGCGGCGTGTTGGAACTTGCGCCGATGAGCCAAGAGACGTGCGAGAAACTGACTGCTTTGTTGCCGCCGATGGCGATGGTCTGCAAACCGAATGGGTACGTGGACCTGACCGCCGCAGCGATGGCGAAGGAATTCGGCGACGCGATGCGCCTCGTCTTGTCCGATCCAAATGTGGATATGGTTGTGTTGAACAGCGTTCCGCCCACGTTCCTGCCGGCGATGGATGTCGCGCAAGCCATTGTGCCGGCCATCAAGGAATTCGGCAAACCAGTCGCGGCGTGTTTCACGGTCAGTCAAGCCATGGCAGAGACGCGCCGCTTTCTCGAAGAGAACGGCATCCCCACATTTGATGCGCCCGATGATGCCGTGCGCGCGTTGGCGATATTGATCCAGACAACGTTCAGCGTGAGTCATCCACTTGCCGATGTGCCTGCCGCTCATCACCCGATTCTCGATCGCGCTGTTCTGGAAGCGCGCCATCTTCTGGAACCCGAGTCGCTCGATTTTCTCAGCGATAATGGCATCGCGGTGATGCCGCACGTTTTGGCGCGAACCCGGGAAGAAGCGCAACGCGCCGCGATGGAAATGAACAGTCCCGTCGTACTCAAGATTGTCTCGCCACAAGTCATTCACAAGAGTGATATCGGCGGTGTCAAGATTAACCTTCAAGGTAACGAGGCTGTGGGTCAGGGTTATGACCAATTGGTGAACGACGTCAAGCGCACGATAGTCGCAGCAGACATTCACGGCGTGCTGGTCGTGCCGATGGCGCAACCGGGCACCGAATGGATCATCGGGATGATGCGTGACCCACAGTTCGGTCCCACGATCATGTTCGGCATGGGTGGCGTGTTTGTGGAATTGTACAAGGATGTGAGTTTCCGCATCGCGCCGTTTGATGAAGAAGTCGCGCTGGACATGATCAAGGAAACCAAGGGCTATCGCGTTTTGCAAGGTATGCGCGGCGAGAAGCAGAAAGACATCGCGAGTCTAGCGGAACTGTTGGTGCAAGTGTCACAGTTAGCCGCGCGGTTTCCGCAAATCAAGGAAGTCGATCTGAATCCGATCCGCGTCTATGAAAACGGGTATAGCGTTTTGGATGCGCGAATTCTGCTGGACGCATAATAGCCGGGTTGGTGCACGAGAAAATGCTGCAACGAAGGAGTACGTGACGAGGAATGATTCTGCTCTCGTTGTCGGCGCGGAGGACGCGGAATTCGGCCTATCCGAAGTGAACTCGGTCCTCCTCCCAGCAGGCAATGTAAGCCGAGCCGTAGTTGAAACTATGTGGTCTAGGGTTATCTCATCTCCAAGCTGGAACAGCTCTGATTCGTCGCAGGGGAAGAACCCGAAGAGGGGTTTAAACAATTCCTTGATAATAAGACCTACAAGCCTGGTCTTGGGATGTATAAGAAACCCTCCAAAGAATAAGACGTATGCACTCCATCGAGACCAGGGGCGAGGTCAGCTACTCCCGTATGGTTCGATAAAGATTCTCTTCAAGATCATGTGGGAGCTGCCTCCCCACGTCGTGAAGCATACCCGTCCTGGCTAATCCTTTAATATGCTGTTATATGCGTTTACAGCTCATAAGTATTCCATCGGTTAAACACATCGACATTAGGATTAAGTACGTGTGTTTAATGGGCATGAGGTATGGGTTGGGAACTCTGCAAATTGCGTTAGCGGTGTAGGTGAACGAGGCTGGCGCCCCTAAGCTGCTCTATCAATCCGATCCAAGATGCATTTTGTGAGCGAAAGTTGTGTGAAACTGAGGGTGTGTGGCGAGTTCGAGGTATTTAATCTGTTCTGCGAGTACTCGCGCCTCAGCACGTTTCACGCGTGAGAGAAGCGCTATTTTTGCACCCATGCCTGCAGCATTTCCCACCTGTCGAAACCGAACCAAGGGAAGATCTGGCAACATGCCAATTGTGATCGCACTCCTAATGTCGATGTATGTACCGAACGCCCCAGCAATGATCACGTGGTCAATTTCATCCATCCGAAGCCCGTTGGCGTTGAGGAGCAATTCGATGCCTGTGCGCATGGCGCCTTTGGCGAGCTGAAGCTGACGTACATCTTGTTGTGTAATGGAAATCGTTAGCTGGGGCGTTTCACCTACTTTCTCCTGAGAGAGGTCAACTTCATCGACCAGGATGAATTCACGCGTTCCATCTACCGTACAGACACGAGGGTGATCATGCATGGTTCCCTGTTTATCGAGGATG
Source organism: Anaerolineales bacterium (assembly GCA_004376465.1). GTDB lineage: Bacteria > Chloroflexota > Anaerolineae > Anaerolineales > E44-bin32 > E44-bin32. Next base: position 17,813 of record SOJU01000059.1, read on the forward strand.
CCAGCGAGGTAAAGTTGCGCCATGGCGTCGAGGATTCCAGACCCGCACAATCCCACCGGTGGAGCATTTCCAATGGTCTGGTATTCTATTCTGTCATCGATCAAGTGAAGATGTTCGATTGCACCATTTACAGCACGAACACCATGTTTGATGTGTGCGCCCTCAAAGGCGGGGCCAGAGGCGCAGGAAGTACTTGTTACCACACCTTGATTGAAAAGACTGATCTCCGTATTAGTACCGATATCAATCGCCAGCGTGACGTGTTGCTCTTGTTCAATATCCACAGCAAGAAGCATGGCGGTATGGTCTGCGCCCACGTACGCTGCGATGTTGGGTAATAGATGAACATAACTTCCCGGCATCAGATCCATCCCAAGATCACGGGCTTTAATGTCGAGCGCGGAAGTGATGGCTGGCACGTATGGGACTCGGGCGAGCTGCTTCAAGGGTAAACCAAGAAAGAAATGGTGCATCGCTGTGTTGCCAACGATAACAGCGTCCGCGATAGAGAACGGTTCAACATCGGCCTTGGCGCACATCTCCACGACGGCCTGGTTCAACGCTTCGACCACTAATTCTCGAAGAAACGAAGCGTTGCTTATGTCTTTCTCCGAGAAGGCGATGCGGGCAATGACATCTTCACCGTATGCGATCTGCGGGTTCATTAAACCGTGGGAGACTAGGGTCTGCCCGGTGTTGAGGTCGAGCAAATATAGGGCAATCTTGGTGGTACCCAAGTCGACGGCCAAGCCAAGCAGTGGGGCGCCGGATTGGAGAAGTCCGATAATTTCGTGTTCTCTCAAGACGACTCGGAGATGCCACTCGCCGCTGTTGGGATCGACGTTCTCCCGTGCATATGTGGATAACAAGCGCAAAACATCGATATCCAAAGATGCGCCGTCGAGATCGTGTTGCCGCGCCAGGGCGTCGGTGAGTTGTCCTGCGTCTGCTTTCGGGTCGTCCATCGTGGGGGGTGTCAGAACTACCCTGTAGACCTCGGTTATGGGGAGGACATCCACAGACATCTCATCCCCTTCAATTTCCAGTCGCTGAAGCGAAGTTAGAGATCCTGGGGGAACCCGCACCTTGCAGTCGCTCTGAGGGATGGTACAGCAGGCTAACCGGAATCCTTGGCCGATCTCCTCCGGTCGGAGGAAGTCCAATTCAACGGTGAGTGGCTTTGATACCTCTCCTTCTAAAACCTGTATTATGCAACGCCCACACCCACCACCACCGCCACATAGACTAACAAGGTCCACTCCCAGGGTGCGTGCGTGATCCAACAAGGTCTCCCCCGCTGGAGCATCGCCTCGTCGGCCTACTGGTTCGAAATGAATAAAGTGGGTCACGGTTCCCTCAATTAAGATGATTGTACCTGAACACAGAATATAATACTGAACCATCTAACGGTGACATTCGAGCAAGTATTCAATTGGTCCATCTCTTAGGCTTTGGCATCCCAGGGGACAGCACATCATTTGAAGAGGTCGCAGATCTATATAATTGGGATGTGTCGAGGTCTGTCCATCTTCCACTCGAACAGGCATCTAATTTAGATAATGAGCTCTTTATGGAAACTTGCTCAGATCCAGATTCGGATCCCTGTTTCTTCACGCCCAAACCATTTTGGCCTCCATATTGAAGTTATATGGCTGTCACAACTTTTCGCTGGAGCGGACCCCGTGGGAAGCCGGAAATGCATGTGTGCTAAGTTATAGGGGAAAGAGCCAGATCGATGTAATATAGAAGCAGGGACATTCAGCTCGGGACTATTAACACGGATTTGTGGTCTATTCGAACAGTGTAAAAATTACGACTGGCGAAAATGCACTCGTTGGCATCAAGCGTTCTTCGTTCCGCTCAAACCCCAATAAGACAAGGAGACCAAGTATGAAACTAGACGGGAAAGTGGCACTCATTACAGGAGCGGGCACTGGCATAGGCGCCGCAATTGCCGAGCGATTCGTTGCTGACGGTGCAAGGATATGCATAACCGGCCGCCGTCAGGAAGTGCTCGACGAGATGGCTCAATCGTTGCCGAGGGGGGCAGCGGTGACATGCGCCGGAGATGTAAGAAAGCTCGAAGACGCCAAGCAAATGGTTGAGACGGCACTCGGATTCGCTAGTAAACTCGACGTGCTGGTGAATAACGCAGCAATAGATCCGGGCGGTACAACCGTTGTTGACACAGATCCAAAGCTCTGGCACAGAGTTCTGGAAACAAACCTCACCGGTCCTATGTATCTTATGAAGGCTTCAATACCGCATATGATCAATGGGGGTGGTGGTTCTATCATAAACATTTCCTCCTTAGGAGGCCTACGCTGCTTGCCTGGCATGCCCGCATACTGCGCATCGAAGGCAGGTCTCATAATGCTCACCCAGCAGGTTGCGCTGGATTTCGGTCCAGCAAAGATCCGATGTAACGTGGTCTGTCCAGGAGGTACAAGGACGGAAATGCTGGAAAAATCACTCGGTCCTCTCACCGAAGTTCTCGGGACAGATCTGGAGGGCGTTTTTGAACGCATATCTTCGATGGTTCCTTTGATGCGGACTGCCAATCCCAGTGAAATGACCGGCATTTGTAGTTACCTCGCCAGTGATGATTCCACGTTTATGACGGGGGCTGTTCTTCTAATTGATGGAGGTGCGGCGATTGTTGATGTTGCCGGGGCTGCGTTGGTCAGTGCCGGCGTGAAGTGGGGCGTGTGAAAAAGAAACTACTAGAGGAGGTGCATCATGCCAAAGCGAGAGGGTGAAACAGATTACAAGTACGAGGATTATGCGTCGGAATTAGCAGCTCATCGACTTCCTCAGACAGACGCGCTGGTGAATCAGACGATGAAGATCACGCTCGACACGGGGACATCCTTCGATCTAGAATTCGTAGACCAAAATGAAGTCAACTGGCAAAGCGACAATGAGCGCGGCACGGACTGGTGCGAGGTGGTAGAAGTGGCTCCGCAAACCTATTTCATTGACATGACTTTTGCCCATCAGCCTAGTCAGTCGCAGACCTTTGTCGTTAACACGCAATCTCGGCAAGTGCTCGCCATCCGCACGATTATGCGCGAAGGTGATGTCGGCCAAGAACCCCGGGCGGTCCATGATTTTATACACGGTGTGCTCGGTGATCCGGTTATTCCGCCGACGGGACGCAAGCCGGCGCCAACGCGTGATCTAATCGGCTTGCGTGGACTCTACGTTTACAGCCCTGGGCAATGTTTCGAACATATCTACCTGAATTCGAAACGCTATGCCTGGCAATGCATCGTAGGCCCGTTGCATGGTGAAAGCGATGTTGACATGGCTACCGTCTACAAGTTCGACGATAATCAATACATCTTTGCCTTTCGCGAATTCGGTCTGCCCGTCTCCACGGTGTTTTTTTATAACTGGGATCAGATGAGATCGACTGGCAAATTCTTTGCCATTGATGAAAATGGAGCCATCGATAATACACCTGCCGGTGCTCTTATTAAAAAGCTGTCCATGGCCTTTTATCCCATCGACATGCAACCGTTATAAGGCTTAACGAAGGATCCCGTGAGTCAACCTCACTAGACAGGGAGACCACCCACTTACGGTAGCCTCCGGCTTGGGTCGAGTAACCTGCGGTGACGCAGGGGGCGGGGGTCTCCTCCGTCGACGGAGGAATAGATAGACAAGAATCCCAAGCAAAGCTGTGGCCATCGACCCAAGGACCAGCCAGCTCGTCTATTGGTTATCGCGCTTGGGACTATTGTTCATCATCCGTAAATCCGCAAAGTTGCTCCAACCACATATATTATGACTTGATTTCTAAGGAATAGAACAACTCCGGTCAGTAGAGCACCGACCAGTGATGCTCAGGCAAAGGATTGAATATGCTTGGAGGCGGATAAAAAACGGCATCAGTGTGAAAGGGAGGGTGGCTAACTAATTTTCCTGAGTACAGGGGTTGAAGAAAGATCCGGCGATTTACTTCCTTGGTAGGCAAAGCCAAGGGTAGTTGCCTGAATTACGGTTGAATTTCAAGGTCCTTCTCTCGTTAAATTTTTCGACCGGAATTTGGTTCCGGGTAACGGATCATTACAGAACGACAGTCACCAGACTAATTTCATGAGAGCCAGCCCTTAAAGGACTGGCTCTCATGTCTAAGGCGTTACTGCCGGGCCATCGCCACGTGGTAGCGCTCCTCGGGCGTGATCAGGTGATCGAGATCCTCGGCATTCTCATCGATGTCCATCTGCACCCAATTCACTGTACCGTTGAACTCACTGTCTTTCGAACTGTAGTCCGGAGAGACAGGCGAGCCGGCGTCCCTGCCAACGTCGCAGGTATCGGTACCGAAAAGCATCGGCACCGTCATGTCCACGCGGCCTTCGCCGTCTTTTTTGCCGTCCACATACAACGAGACGTCGCCCCCCTTGGCCAGGCCACCGCCGTCGTAGGTGAACTCCATGCGTACCTGATGCTTGCCAGCGGGGATCGTCTGCTTGCCCTCAGCAAAGTAGTTCTCGACGCCGAAGAAGTTGTAGCAGTGCTTGAGTTTGCCGTCCTTGGCATACAGGCTCCAGCCGCCGATTCCGGCGCCCATGGAAACGATGACGCCGTTAGCGCCGGATTTCGGCACCTCGATCTCAGCGGTCAACGAATACGATTTGTTGTGCATCTGGAGGACCGCATGTTCAGGCAACCGGGACATGCCACCAAACAGCATCTGCGTCTTTCCCTTGATCAGCTGCGGCCGGCCCGCGATGTCAGCATTGAAGCGCTCAAACGATCGATCATCGAGCGGGAGAACACTGTACTTGGTCGCCTCGATCAGGAACAACCGCTGCAATTCAGCGAGCTTTTTCGGATTTTCCTTTGCCAGATCCTTCGACTGCGTCCAGTCGGTGTTGGTGTCGTACAACTCCCAGACATCATCGTCAAAGGCGCGATCGTAGGCGCCGACCCAGGGCACGCCGTGCCGGGTCACCGCCGTCCAACCCTTGTGATAGATGCCGCGATTGCAGAACATCTCGAAATACTGGGTCTCGTGCCGTTCGCCCGCTTTGGCATCGTTGAACGCATACAACATGCTGATGCCCTCGAGCGGTGCCTGCTGGACACTATTCACAATCGTCGGCGCAGGGATTCCTGCGGCCTCGAGGACCGTCGGCGCGATATCGATAACGTGACCAAACTGTGATCGGATCTCGCCCTTGGCCTGGATGCCGTTCGGCCAGTGCACGATGGTGCCGTTGCGGGTACCGCCCCAATGTGAGGCTACCTGCTTGGTCCATTGGTAGGGTGTATCCATGGCGTGCGCCCAGCCCACCGCGTAGTGGTTGGAGGCTTCCGGCCCGCCGAAATCGTCGATCTTGCTCATCAGGAATTCAGGGGTTTCGATCCCGCCCATACCGTTGAGCACAGCCATCTCGTTGAAGCAGCCGTTCGGCGTTCCTTCGGCGGAGGCGCCGTTGTCGCCGATGATGTAGAAGACCAACGTGTTGTCAAAAACCTCCAGCTCATCCAGGGTGTCGAACAGCCTGCCGATTTGGTAGTCGGTGTGGTCGAGGAATCCGGCATAGGTCTCCATCTCGCGGACCAGAATGGGCTTGAGCTCCGCGGGCATGTCATCGTAGGCGAGGATTTCGTCTGGCCGCTTGGTGAGGACGGCGTCGGCGGGGATCACGCCCAGCTTCTTCTGGCGGTCAAAAGTTTCTTCGCGCAGCTTGTCCCAACCGCCGTCAAATTTGCCTTTATATTTTTCGATCCATTCCTTGGGTACGTGGTGCGGGGCATGAGTGGCGCCGGGCGCGTAATACATGAAGAAGGGCTTATCGGCCATGAGCGCTTTTTGTTGGCGTACCCACCCTATTGCTTTGTTGGTCATGTCCTCGGTGAAATGGTAGCCCTCCTCGGGGGTTTTATCCGGTTCTAGCGGTGTCGTGCCTTCGTAGATGCCTGGATAGTACTGGTCGGCCTCTCCGCCGATGAAGCCGTAGAAGTACTCGAACCCGCCGCCGCCGCTGGGCCAAGAATCGAATGGGCCCATCGGGCTGGTCTGCCAAACTGGCACTTCGTGGCATTTGCCGAATTGTGCCGTCGCATAGCCGTTGAGCTTGAGCGTCATGGCAAGCGGCGCCTTGTCCTTTGGCAGCACCGAGGTGTAGCCAGGCGCCGAGGTTGCCATCTCGCAGATGCCGCCCATGTTCACCGAATGATGATTGCGCCCGGTTAGCAGCGCCTGGCGCGTGGGCGAACACAGCGCGGTGGTGTGGAAGCGATTGAGCTTCAATCCGTTCTTCGCCAGCCGCTCGGCCGCCGGGGTGTTAACCGGACCGCCGAAGGCGCTGCTCGCACCAAAGCCGACATCGTCAATCAGGATGACCAGCACGTTGGGCGCGCCTTTCGGGGGTCGGATATCCCGGATCGGCGGGAACTTGGTTTCCGGATCCTTGGCATCATAGGTCGTCAGACCCACGTGCTTCACCTCCGGGATGGGAAGCACAGCTCGTTGAATCTTATCCTCTGTACTCATGGTTTATCTCCTTTTGGAATATGATATTTTTGGATAATCGAGCCAAGACAGCGTTTGCTGTCACCGATTCTGAAATTTCAAATTGGTCACCAGTCACATCCGTATGACTATTCATTCATTATATGTTCCTATGCTATAACGCGGCAGATAAGTCGGGAACAGTCTCAGTCTTTATTGATATCCAATTTCTCCACCAGGACTGGTGGTCCAGTAAAGACTGCCAGCCCTCACTAATCAATCCATGCCCAGCTTGAGATTCATCTTTTCCTGCGGCGTGAGATCGACCCC
>SOJU01000258.1 GCA_004376465.1 Anaerolineales bacterium
GAGGTGTTTATATGGAGATTCAGGTATCCTTTGACCGCTTCCACGCGGTCGAACCCTTCAATATTTTCTAGATCATCGAGAAGCAGGGTTGCTATCTCGTGAGCTCGTTGGGGGACCTTGAGACTTCGATCGATTTTAGCTTCCAGTGCGGCTACTTTAAAACACACGGCGGTTCCATAACCCCAATCACCCTCGAAAGGCGTTGGCAACCAATCGATTGTTTCAGGCTCAGGCAGGTTCAAGCGCTTTAGCCCGTTGTGAACTGCCTCAGTCGCCTGGTGAAGCTCTTGTGTAAACATAACGCTCCCATTGGTCCGCTGCGATTATAGCATGCGGGATGGATAGGCTGATGAATGCAAAACGACGCATTGGAATATGCGTCGTCTTAGGTATGCAAGAATGCACGTGGATGTATTTATTTGCTCATTTCCAGCGTGGATAACTTCTTCAATAAACGGCTCTTGCGACGAGCAGCGTTTCGCTTATGAATGACGCCCTTGGATGCTGCTCGATCCAGTTCTGAGATAGCTGTGTTTACAGCTGCAATCGAAGCCTCTGAATCCTTAGAATCAATCGCTATCCGTGCCTGCTTTACAGTTGAGCGCGCACGTGTTAGCCAAACGCGATTCCGCATTCTGCGTTTTTCATTCTGTCGTACCCGTTTCTTGGCGGAAGCTGTGTTTGCCAATTCGACCTCCCGAGATGCTCCCCATTTTTAACTCATCAGATTTTACCGGACCGGATGGATTCTGTCCAGTTGTGTCTGAATCGTGATTGAATCGAAGATGGGTGTGGAATCGATTGTATGCGGTGGTTGAGATAGCACCTATGTGTTGGGTGTTGCCGTTCCGATAGCTCCATCTGGCGTGGCGGTAGGCGAAGGCGTGGGGCTCACCGTAGGCGTCCGTGTGGGTCCAACCCCTGTGAGTTCGTTGTAGTGCTGTTCAGCCAGGGCACGTGTGTGTGGGACAACGTGCTCAAGTCCCAGGATGTAGCTCCACTGAAGGATGGCATCACTTAGAAGTTCGGGGTTAATCTCAAAGATGAGGCCACGGAGCGCGTAACACTCCGCGAGCTTCCGTTCCCGCAAGAATTGATCGGCGATACTATTTGCATATGAGTGCGCTGGTTCAATATTATCGGTTAGTGCATCGCTATACTGGCCATTGAGGTAGAGAGCATTGGCAGTGGCGATCCACAGATCGAAAGTTGCGGGCGCAAAACGTTGAGCCGCGTTCAGATCCTCGATGGCAGCATCATACATGCCGCGCTCTGTGTGCAGGATTCCACGCGCGAGGTAGGCGGGTGCGTTGCGATCATTAAGCTCAATAGCGATATTTAATGCCTGCAGAGCTTCTTCCTGCTGCCCCGCGCCGAGGAGAGCACGGCCGAGGGCTGCCCAACCGACCGGGTCGCCTGATCTGTAGGCGGTATACGTTTGGAGCGGCCATATTGCCCGTGGGAAGTATGAAGTATCTAAAGTCTCTATCCCCATGGCGACATAAGCGTTTCCGACAGCCAGGTATCCATCGAGGAGTGTGGGATCATCTGCGCTGCCCTCTAGCGCAGATCCGAGGGCATTCTCATATTGGTTCAAGATAAGTTGAGCATTGCTGAGATAGATTAGCATTTGTGGAGATCGTGCCCCGATAGATAATGCTTGCTCCATTACTGTTTCCATGCGCTGCCAGAATGTCTTCTGTTCGTAGAATCCGGCCAACTCCTCGTAAGCCTCAACAAACAGTGGATCACTCCCTATTGCGCGATCGAAGTCTTGTTCAGCGATTTCTTCCAGATTGCGCCCGAGAAGTACCCGACCCCTGCCGAGGTAAACCGCGGCGTAATCCAGGTCGAACTGCACTGCTTGGTCATAGAAATTAATCGCCTCGCCAACATTCCCGATTAATCGGTAAGCTTCCGCCTTAAAATATAGTGCTTCCGCTAATTCGGGATCATAGTCTAACGCCTGATCCAGGAAGAAGATCGCTTGTTCGTAGTCGCCATCTTCAATCGCCTTTACGCCAGCTGTATAAGATTCATTGCTGGGGTGTGGAGTGAAGCCAGCGATTGGTGTTGGTGTCCTCGTTTCAGAGACTAATAGAGCCAAAGGAGTCGCCACGAATTCAGTAGGGATAGGGGTGCGAATTATGCGTGTTGCAGCGGGAATCGGCGTCGCGGTTGGGGTACCTGGCAGTGGAGTATCCGTTGCGGTTGGGCTGGCAGGCGGAAGCGTGGAAGCCATGCCGAGGAATCTCGGAGCGAACATGGGTTCGAGAATGTACACCACTCCGCCGACTGCAGCGATAGCTATGCCGGAGAGCAAAACGATTCCAAAAACCTGGATAAATGATCTGCGTCTCTTCGGTTTGAATGGGCTAGCGGCGGGTTTTTTCTGAGCGGATTGTACGATTGGCTTTTCTTCTGGTGTTGGCTTAATTTCTGTGGGAGCGATCTCGCGTCGCGGCAGCTTCAAAGCTTGTGAAAGATCGGATGAGGAGGGCGAACGCGCTCCAAATAAGACAAGGCCACGCATGGCCGCGCGGTTGGTCGGGTCGATTTTCAGTGCGGATTCAAGACAATACACTCGCTCGCGCGGCGAATCTACAACCGCACTCATCCACACCCAGTTTTCTGCGTTCTGGGAATCGGCGCGCAATAATCGAGATAACAGCTCACGTGCATGCCGCCGGTCGCCCAGGCGTACAGCGGCGATTGCTTCAGTCAGGGTTTTTGATGTTTCAGCAGCCACTTCGTTCCCCTCCGTACTGCATTACAGCATTTGAAAGTCTAGCATAGCGGTATATTCCAGGCTACCCCCCATTGGTATAATCTAGAGATAATGGAGAAAAGCCATTTGTACCTCTCTGGGATTCTTTTGTTCTTCATGCTGGCTGCTTGCTCCAGCGTAGATATGGAGAACACTCCTTTAGCGACCACAACCCTGCGGTCAGTTTCCTCATACACGCCGACAACAAAGCCGGTAAGCTCGCTCACCCCGATTGGCACTCCGATCCCTGCTGGACCGACACCAACTCCATTTGTCCACATTATTCAACAGGGCGAGACACTCTTGGAAATTGCCTTTCGGTATGGTGTTCAATTTGATGACATCGTTCTGGTAAATCCTCAGATCGACCCCAACCTGCTTCGTATCGGTGAAGAAATCAGGATTCCAGGTTCTGATGGTGAGCCGGTCGAAATTTTACTTCCTACTCCGACACCTATCCCTGTCCATATAAAGACTTTGGGTTGCCACGAGAGTCCATCGTTGGCGTTTATTTGCATGGTCTCCATTACTAACAGCGAAGAATTTATGGTTGCCGGCGTTTCGGCGCATATCACTTTGCATGATCGGGATGGGCAGATTTTAGACAATCAAATCGTATATGCACCGCTTAACCAAATCCCATCGGGAGAGGAAATCCCATTGATCGCAATCTTCGACCGTAAGCCGTCAGAATATTCCGGTTTTCATGTTGATCTTCTCTCTGCAGTGCAAGTTGCAGACCTAACAGATGAGTTACCGCAAATCGAAGCGCTTGATACTAAAACGATTTATAAGGCAGAAAAGAGATTGGTAGAAGTCAGTGGAATACTCTCAATCGCGGCTCATGAAGGGGATGAATTTCTTGTACGGGTTGTGGGAGTGGTTTTTAACACAAAGGGGGAGCCCATTGGAATGAATGTTTGGGAAGAGCGGATCGATAGCGTCAATATTGACGAAATTGAATATCGATTTTCCATTTTTAGCCTTGGACCTGAAATTGTGGGTATGAGCATCTACCCAGAAGTTATGCTGAAGTGAAGCTTTTATTGAAGAGTGATCTCCGGAATAATATAACCATCTGGCTTGGCGACGACCAGCCTCGCCTATAGAATCTCTTTCAAAATGACTTCGATTGAACGCATCCCTCGAGAAGAACGACAAAAGCTTCGGAACCTTGTGGATATCCATTCCACTTCCGATGCGATGGCGGCATACTATGGGCTAGAACACCCAGACGATCGTGTTTCAATTTTTGGCTATTATCCCAACGGCAAAGTACTGAGTGGTTTCATGGCAATTGCTAGTACGGGGCTGGATCTATTCAAACCTCTGCTAATACCCTTTACGGCGACAGATGAAGCGATTAGAACGCTGATTGCTGGAGCGCTCGACCCAGGTCGACCCTATTTGATTTATCTGCCAATTGAGCAAAGTGAATCATTGCTTGACATCGCCGATATTGAGCCGATTGCAGTAATGAATTTATTGAGACTGGATTCCAAAAGATTTCAACCAGTAATCAATGTCTTGGTACAGAAAAGTGAGGGGTTGGGTGGTTCTCCCCGCTTTGAGATTCAGTCGCGGGGAGAGGGGCACGCTGCCTCAGGGATCAATTGGATGAGTTCTCAATCCGCAGAGATATATGTGGAGTCAGATTCATCAGGATACCGTCGGGGTTTCACAAAGTCGGTACTGGCAGCATTAATCCAGGACCTCCTGAAAGAAAGGATCAGAATCCTGTTCCGTGTAGCGGATGATGATTATTCTGCCTTTGAAGACGCCTTCGATCTTGGGTTTTCTCCGACAAATGTGCGTACCCTTTTCGCTCAGATCCGCCTTAACCGCGACGCGTCAAGCATGAAAGTGAAGGCAATGGAATGATTCAAGCATGCCATCATTTCCCACAGGATTTCTTATGGGGAACGGCGACTTCATCTCACCAAGTTGAGGGCGATAACCGTGATAATGATTGGTGGGTTTGGGAGCAGGAAGCGGATCGAATCTTGCACGGGCATAAGTCCGGGAAAGCATGTGATTGGTGGGCAGGCCGCTGGGCAGAGGATTTCGATCGAGCAGCTGAATCCTTTCAAAACGCGCATAGGTTGTCGATTGAGTGGAGTCGCGTAGAACCCAGCCCTGCGGTCTGGGACGAAGCCGCAATTGAACGCTACCGTGAAATACTCCTGGGAGCGGTAGAGCGAGGGCTCACGCCGATGGTAACGCTGCATCATTTTACGAACCCAAGCTGGGTAGCCGAACGAGGGGGCTGGCTTAATCCAGAGATCGACAAGCTCTTCAAACGCTATGTGGAGAAAGTCGTCGCAGCGCTGAAAGATATCGTGAAGATATGGATCACCATCAATGAACCAAATGTCTATGCATACTCGGCCTTTGTTGACGGGATCTTTCCCCCCGGCAGGCGTGATCTCAGAACTCTTCCAACCGTGATTCGGCACCTTATTCGAGCACATGCTGCTGCTTACCATGCGATCCATCGACTTCAACCATCCGCCTCTGTTGGGCTTGCCCATCATTATCGGGGTTTCGAGCCTGTGGAAGGGATCTTGCCGTTCAACCGAATGGTTGCGAAATTTCGAAGCCGTGGGTTCAACGATGTCTTCCCTCGAGCGGTCACGGATGGGAAAATCCGATTCCTGCAGATGCGAGAAAGCATTCCTGAGGCTCGGGGAACACAGGATTTTCTCGGTTTGAACTACTACACTAGGGAGCAGGTTTCTATCCAATTATCAAAACCATCGGCGATCTTCCAAGCCGGAGGGTTCGCCGATGATGCGGACCTCAGCCCGACGGGGCATATTGCCAACAAACCCGATGGATTCCAGGATGCACTTCGATGGGCACGTGGTTATGGAAAGCCGATCTACGTCACGGAGAATGGCATTGAGGACAGCGAGGATGTGATCAGGTCTCGCTATCTCGCTAGCCATCTCCAGCAGTTATGGCATGCTGTGAATTTCAACTGGCGCGTGAAAGGTTACTTCCATTGGACTCTGGTCGATAATTTTGAATGGGAGCAGGGGTGGACTCAGCGATTTGGGCTCTGGGCACTTGACCCCAGGACTCAAGAACGGACAAAACGACCGAGCGCTGATTTCTTCGCTGAAGTTTGCAAGGAAAACGCGCTTTCTTCTGACATGGTCCGGAGATTCGCGCCAGAGGTCCAGGATCAATTATTCCCGCCGCGTGGGCCAGCGGAATTGGTTGAGCGAAAAGAGTAATGGAAGCGATATGTCTGTAAGAGATAAAGTTCGAGTGTGCATCATGTTGGGGCTAACCGCGTTGCTACTGGCTACAACTGGGTTGAGCACGGCGAGCGCTGACTCGTCTCCACCACAAGAAGAGCGGCCCTTCATCATGCCCTTCGCAGGACCGCCTGGACCCGATACCTGGTTTTTTCTACAAGCATATGGAAATACGACATTCGCATATCGCTTCCGGAATAATGTCTATTATGGGGGTCAGGGGCTCCATTTTGGCCTCGACCTAGCAGCTCCCTGTGGTACGCCGGTGAGAGCAATTGGCGATGGAGTTGTGTTTTCTGTCGATAGTTGGCATGGCGCCGGTCCACATAATTTACTTATCAACCATTCCAATGGCTACGCATCATTTTATGGCCATTTGCTGGTCCGCTCTCGAATGAAGATTGGGCAGAAAGTCGTTGCCGGAGAAGTCGTGGCTCTAAGCGGAGACCCGGATCGCACTTGTATTTCTCGGCCGCATATCCATCTGGAGATTCGCGACTCTGAGACTCACGCATATGGCTATAACCCTCTGAATCTCATTGAAGCCGATTGGGAGCGGTTAGCTTTAATCGGAGCGGAACCCATACGATTTGAGATGGATATGGAGAACCCAAGACGCTGGACCGATCTATTCGAACAGCCCGAGACTCGATTCGGGCACCCATTGGTGAATGATTATGCCTCTCCGTGGCCATTTGATTGGTAAGCGTCTGCTATTAGTTTTTCTCAGTTTGACCTTTGTCGTCTTTCTGGGAATGCTTACTGACGCTGCTCAAGCTTATCCAATTCCTCCCCATGGAAGCGATAATGTTCCTTTGCGGGTTACAAACCTACCTCCATTTCCTATTTCGACACCAGAGCCTGTTATCACCATCGAACATTTGCCGAGAAACGGGCGTCGGCCGCTTCCTGTTCGAATCTCCGATGGTGGTTGCTGTTCATATCCTCGTTGGTCCTCAGATTCAGAATGGGTGATGCTTTTTGATGCAGGCGAGAAAGGCGATGTTCTGGGTTTATATAGTATTCCCCGGGATGGGGGGACCCCGACGCTGCTCACAGAGCGAATTGGTGTTTATTCACAAGATTGGTCTTTAGTGGCATACCCTGAAGCTAGCATGGTATACATCGAGCGTTGGGCGGATGGCGATCGTTGGACGGTTCCATCACCGGGAAGAAAGGTCTTTTTTTCTCCCAGTGGTGATCAGATCGCATGGGAGCTCGGGTCGAGTGGAATACGCCATCCGGACCTGCGCCAAAACGCGATATGGTTGGCAGAAATTGATGGAGGGGCGGCGCGCGAAGTTGTCACAGTCAATGGTGGTCACTTTATAGGCTGGACTGCTGGAGAAGAGGCGATACTCGTCTATGGCCGTCTGGCTCCAAATGGACCTGCTGGGATTTGGCGGGTTTCAACAGAGGATGGCGGCGGGCGGCTACTGTTTGAAGTAGAAAAACCACGCAGTCTCCTTCTGTCCCCCGCAGGTGGTTGGCTGGCCTTCTTCGTGGCTTTTGAGAACCAACCCGATCGGAACGGTCTTTGGATCATTGGAATGGATGGCAGCGTGAGACAACACTATTCATTCATCGGCGCTTACCGCTGGCGGGGAGAGGGTCAGCTGCTCGTGATCCCGCAAGATTTGGACGCTCCAGGTGCTTACCTGTGGCAGATTGACGTTTACGAAAATGTTGTATGGGAATTAACGGATCCCATGCGTGATGCTCTTCCAATTGCAAGCAATGACTGGCAGCCATCTCCAGATGGATCTGTGATTGTTTTTCGCTCCCATGAAGATCACAATCTCTGGATTTTTCCGCTTCCTGAGCTGCACTTATCCCCATGATATAATCGCGGCGCTCACGACCAGGTGAGCAGTAGGACAAATGGAGAGGTAGCGTAGTCTGGCCTAACGCGCTCGCCTGGAAAGCGAGTGAGCTGAAAGGCTCCGTGGGTTCGAATCCCACCCTCTCCGCCTCACGACACCGCAAACGCGGTGTCTTCACTTAAATCAGTTCCCCGACCTCCCGCAGGTTCATAGAGCCTGCGACCGGAGGCAGAGCTTCCGCACTCCAGAAAAACCAACAATCCTCACCAGCGTGGGAATTACCACAAGGTATATCCCATGAGCGTTGCTAAGTGTTTCTTTTTGGATAATTAGTTTGATCTGAGAGCTTGATGTTTGATCCGGGGGGTGTGCTCCACGCTGCGCTTCGCGTAGCACTCCGTAGGAGCCATGAGTGCTCCGCGAGGGGAGTGGTGTAGTGCGCCCCAAATCTTGAACAGATAGCCAAGGGGAGCTATCATGTTCATGAGAGGAGTGCAAGCATGGCCAAGCGGAGGCGCAACTACAGCCCCGAGTTCACGGCGCAGGCTGCGCCTGCAACCGGAAGTAGAGCTTCCCGACTCCGAATAAATGGAGAGGCGTTTGGCTCAGATCCCGGGTCGTTCATTATCTCGCGCACGGTGGACTGGCCTCGCAAGATTAAGGGTGACCTCAAGTTATTGTGCCAAAGACGTGTCTTAAATTTGGCTAACCCTGCGATGGCTGTTCGAATTGACAGCATCAGTTGCCCGCGATATCCTCCAAAGTGGCGTCTGGGCAGGTCTGACGCAGCGGAGATCTCCAAACCCCGTCAGGTCCGAAAGGAAGCAGCGGTACAGAGGTTTCTCCGGGTGCCGTCAGGGTGCCTGCCCAGATGCTATTTAATTCAAACCAGGTATCGGTAAGGGAAAACTGAAAAGGTCACCGCAGAATATTTGCAGCGACCTGGGGAGTTCTAGCCCACACTAATGTATTTTTCTTACACGAATATCCGGCACACGGCCAGCTTAACGCGATGGTATCCCTCAAGTGCTAGTTGTACAAGAAGCGAAGGATGCGTCGGATTTTGTACCACTACCCGTTGTTCCGAAGAGCGAGATCTGCTTGTGAATTCGAGTGCTCTTACAATTTGGGCAGCAGACTTCATCTATCTTCGATGCGCTAAAGATCAATTCCTCAAACGGATGATCGCATTTGTCGCATTGAAACTCATAAATTGGCATTTAATTCAACACCTCGTTTGGTCAATCTGACATCTCAACACTATTTAGATGTCAGAATCGACAGTTCGTTACATAAAATGACAAACGATACCTAGAGATGTTTTTGACATCAACCATCGCTATTGAACGCTGATCGAATGAAGGTATTATAGTCTACAAGAGTCACGCAGAGGATTCGGCTGTGCTTTCGAAAGGGAGCGCTATTCGATTCTTTTGGTATACTCAGCGCGGTTTATGGAAAAAATCAAGCGCACCCTCGATCGTTATCCTCAGATTCTCCCCTTGGGGATTGTCGTATTTGCCCTGTGTGGGTCTGTGTTGATTTACATCGCGACAGCCCGAACTGTACATCTGGTGATCAATGGATCTGAGAGTTCTCTTCGAACGCACGCGCGGACGGTGATGGCTGCGCTCCGTGATGGTGGAGTTACAGTAGGAGACGAAGATCAAGTACAACCGTCGGCGAGCGAGAAGTTGATCCCGGGAATGACGATCCGAGTTCAGAACGCTCGTGAGGTGACAATTCATACCGGCGGTGAAATTGAGAAAGTTTTGACGACTGAATCCTCGCCAGAGAATATCCTCCTTGAGGCTGGCATTCGGGTTTTTCCCGGTGATCATTTAGATGTCACCATGTGGTTTGAAGACCCTTCTGGAGTTCAGGTCCCAAAATACCCACTTAGCGTCCAATTACATCCAGGGGTTGCCCTAGAAATTATCGATGACGGCACTTCAATTCCTGTTCGCAGTGCAGCCGGAACAGTTGGAGAGGTGTTGTGGGATGCAGGCATCGTCCTTTACGAGGGAGATCACGTTGAGCCAAATCCAGGTGAACCTGTATCTGCAGGCGACGTGATTGAGGTCGTCAGAGCTCAACCACTTGTCTTCGAAGTGGATGGTGAAGTTGTTCGCGCTCGGGCTGCTGGTAAAACCGTCGGCGAAGCGTTGGTGCAATCTGGCATTGCATTAACTGGCATGGACTACTCAATCCCTGAGGTGGACGGACCCATTCCCGGCGATGGCCGGATTCGAGTGGTCAGGGTGCGTGAAAATATTCTATACGAGATGGAGCCGATCCCCTTCGGCACCGTCTACCAGCCAGCCGATACTCTGGAGCTAGATACGTTAGCGGTTATCAGCACTGGTTCCTACGGTGTGGTGGCGAAACGAAACCGCCTGCGAATAGAGGATGGGGTTGAGGTGGAGCGGTCTGTGGATGAGGCCGTCCACCTTATTGAGCCGAAGCCACGAGTTGTGGGCTATGGCACCAAGATCGTTATCCGCACGCTAAGCACAGCGAGTGGGACGATCGAGTACTGGCGTGCGATCCCTGTTTATGCGACGGCTTATTCACCCTGCCGAAGTGGGGTATCGGAATGTTATCCCCTCACGGCCAGTGGACGCCCGGTCACCAGGGGAATGGTCGCTGTTATCCGAAGCTGGTATAACCAGATGAGAGGCTGGCCGGTATTTATCCCAGCGTATGGATCAGGGTCGATTGAGGATATCGGGGCGGGATTTGCTGATAAAGATTGGATCGATTTAGGGTTCACGGACGATGACTTTGAAGGCTGGCACAGTTGGACTACTCTTTATTTTCTAACTCCAGTCCCGCCATTAGACAGCATTCCCTGGATTCTTCCCTGAGTTACTAGTCGAAGAACAGATCCCGGGAATCGAGTGTTAATCGACTTAGGTTTTCTCGGGAATTGGTTATGTAATCCTGTTGGAGGTGTGGGTATGAGGAAAGCCATTCGGATCGTTGGGATTCTTACTTTTCTGAGTCTGACCATCGCTGCTTGCACACAGCAGGGATCGGCAGAGGATGCGATTGAAGCCTATCTACATGCTCTTGTGTCGAAAGACGTCGTCCGGGCGGTTGATAAATCATGTCTGGATTGGGAGGAAGGCGCGCATGCTGAAGCGTCCTCGTTTGAAGCCGTCATCGTTCGGCTCGATGGGTTAACCTGCACTCCTTCTAGCGTGAGTGGTGAGCAAACACTCGTCGACTGTGAGGGTAAAATTATCGCAAACTACGGTGGGGAGGACCAGGACATCCCCCTTTCTGGGAGGATTTACGTCGCTGTTCTTGAGGATGGTGAGTGGAAGATGTGTGGGTATTCAACAGGGACAGGCGAGTGAAGGATCGTAAGTCGAGCGCACGCGAGAATTTATTTGCACTCGCGCTGTGTTTGATAATTCTGCTAATAATTATTCTCACTGCTGATGCTTCACCGCAGTGGATTTATCAGGGTTTCTAATGACCCTGATCCACATTTTAATATTCAGTCTCCTCGTCAGCGCTCTGGTCCTAACCGCATCCCAAAGATGGCGGAGATGGTCTCTTTTCATCATCAGTCTGGTCAGCGTTTACTGGCTTCAACCCGCAGTTTCATTACGGCAGTTTAGTTTCTGGTTTCCAACGGCGTCAATAGGGTTGACAGTGATAGCCTGGTTGGTGACCCGTCATCGTGAGAAGGGGTTGAGCCGGGAGGACCTTGCTGCACTGTTATTCACCGCTCTTCTTCCGCTGCTCATCAGCCTGAGCCGTTTTCTCCCCGAGGGATGGCAGTTAACAGCTTCCCGTCCCCCATCAATCTATCTGGTTGTTATTGTGGGTTCCATTCTGGTTATCCTGGGTTTCGCCGGCGAGTGGCTCGAAAAATGGTCACGCCTGATGAGTGTGCTTCTCGCCGTAATTGTTATTGGTGTTTTCATTGTTTTGAAAATCGAAACTCTTTCAGTGTGGGCCAGCAGTCTCTTGCGAGGGGTAACGGGTCAATCGCGAAATCTTGCCGCGTCGACAGATTTATATTGGCTTGGTTTCTCCTACATCGCCTTGCGTCTCCTACATGTCTTAAGGGATTATCAATCCGGCCGTTTGCCTGCAGTGTCATTCCTTGATTTTCTGACATTTGTCCTTTTCTTTCCTGCGATTACTGCCGGACCGATTGACCGAGTCGAGAAGTTTGCCTCTAAGATGCAGAATGCGGTCGCACCTACTGCAAGCGAATATTTTTCTGGTGCCAAGAGGATCGTTCTCGGAATATTTCAGAAATTTGTCCTGGCGGATGGATTGGCAATCATCGCCTTGAATTCGACCAATGCTGTCTTGACGCGTTCCGTCCCCTGGCTCTGGGTGCTTGTGTTTGCCTTCAGCTTGAGGCTGTACTTCGATTTCAGCGGCTATACGGATGTTGCAGTAGGAATAGGGCTAATATCCGGCATACAGCTCCCAGAGAACTTCGATCGCCCATACTTAAAAACCAACATCGGAATTTTCTGGAATAGTTGGCATATGACGCTCGCCAATTGGTTCCGGGCTTATGTGTTCAATCCGCTTACGCGCGCTCTGCGAAAAGGGCGATTGAAAATTAAACCTGCGCTAATAATCCTGATTGGTCAGCTGGTAACGATGACGTTGATAGGGCTGTGGCACGGGGTGACATGGAATTTCGCTCTATGGGGCATATGGCATGCTGTCGGATTGTTTATCCATAACCGCTGGGCTGTTTTCCTTAATGCCAGGCGGGATCGAATACCTTCAGCCTTCTACACGAGTAAAGCAATGAGAGCCCTTAGCCTCATTCTGACTTTTAACTTCGTAGCGCTAGGATGGGTCTGGTTTGCCTTACCGAGCGTTCAGATGTCTTGGGAAATCCTCATGCGAATGTTCGGGGGATATCGATGACCGAAACTCAGCGCGTGGGGAAGGGTGTGATGAACATCTCATGGGGCTTTATATGGCGTGTCCTTCTGAAAGCCTTCGTTCTATTTGCGGCGATTAATATCGTTTATGCTTTGCTTAACCCACTTCCTGTGCTTGGGCGACTCTCGTTGTATAACGTTCTTTTCCCCGGGCGGCTGCGGCTTCCTTATGGGGATGACCCCGATCGATCGTTCAACATCACACTATCCCATTTAGATGCCATGTTTGCTGCGCATGAGATGCAGAGCACCGATAAGAGTGAAGAGGAATTTCGCGTTCTGGTTATCGGCGACTCATCGGTGTGGGGCTTTCTACTCGAGCCAACGCAAACCCTTTCAGCTCAGATCAACCAGAAAGAAATAAAAACAGAAGATGGAAGAACGGTCCGAGCCTACAATCTTGGATATCCAACGATGTCTGTCACGAAGGATCTAATGATCCTTAAACGCGGGCTCCTCAATCATCCTGATCTGATTATCTGGTTGGTCACGCTGGAGTCTCTTCCCAGAGTATCCCAGCTAGATTCACCCTTTCTACAATTCAATCCAGACCTCACGCGAGAGCTCATCGCACGTTATGCTCTCGATCTTGACCCTGAGGATGGGCGGTTTGAGAATTCAACGTTTTGGAATCGAACCATCGTAGGACAGCGGCGAGAACTAGCCCAACTATTTAAACTTCAAATGCTGGGTGTGCTTTGGTCTGGATCTGGCGTTGACCATGAGATTCCGGAAACTTATAATGAGCGGTTGGAGGATCTGCCTGCCGATCTAGACTTCCACAATTTCATGCAAGGGGATTTGAGCGCCAATGAACTTGCTTTTGATGTGCTTGAGGGAGGAGTGCAGGCGACAGGCGATATCCCGGTGGTTTTCATTAACGAGCCGGTGTTCATCAGCAAGGGTGAAAACAGCGATATTCGGTACAATTTCTACTACCCGCGCTGGGCGTACGACTTCTATCGGCAGGAACTGCAATTTCAGGCGGTTGAAAGAGGTTGGGTTTATGTGGATCTGTGGGACGCGCTGCCACCCTCAGAATTTACGGACAGCGCGATTCACTATACGCCTCTGGGGTCCAGAATTCTGGCACAGGACATTATCGGAGCGATAAAAGAGTTTCTCCAAGAGCCGTGAACTTCAATTTCATCAAGGATTGTGATTGCTTTCGAAGGTAAAAATGAATGGTACATAAACGAAACCATTTCTCTAACTTAACCTTATTTGTGTCGATCGGAATTGTGGTTTTTATCCTGGCTGGATGCACAAGCCCAACGGGGAAAGACCCTCAAGCTTCTCCCGAGGGAGGTTCTTCTTCATCGATTGAACCAAAAAAGAGCCCTTCCAGGAGCACACCTGTGGAAACCGAGGATGGGGGAACACCGACAAGCGTTTCTTCATCAAACCCTGAACAAACTGCGGAAGCGGATGAAGCCGAGCGCTCAACTCCAGCACCAACCGCAACTTACGACCCGACCACATGGCGAGATCTCCCCGTAATCCCAGTTGTGAGCGATAGGGCGAGAGACATCTATAATCATGGATTGAGTTTAGGGAATAACCCCCGTGCTTTCGCGAAAGTCGGTGACTGCCAGAATGTACCCTCGATGTTCCTGTCGATCTTCAGCCATGAGGGGTTTTACTCGCTTCGTGAGGAAGATGCATACCTTAGAGAGACAATTGAATGGTTTGATGGATCTTTCGCGAGGGAGAGCGAGGCCGTTCGCAGGGGTTTTAACGCAGCGTCGGTCGTTTCTCCGCTATGGGCGAACCCCGAATTCTGTGATCCGGGCGAAACACCGTTAGATTGTGAGATCCGCTTGCATCAACCCAGCATCGCTTTGGTGAGTCTGGAAACCTGGTGGGAGGGAAATCCTGAAAAGTACGAGCAGTACGTGCGGGAGATCTTGGAGACGTTGATCGACCGCGGAATCCTTCCAATTCTTGCAACGAAAGCGGATAATCTCGAGGGAGATCACCGTATCAATCTGATCCTGACGAGATTAGCTTACGAATACGACATCCCACTCTGGAATTTTTGGCGAGCTATCCAACCGCTTCCAAACCAGGGATTAATGGAAGATGGATTTCATCTTACTTTTGCTGAAAATCACTTCGACGACCCCGAAGCAATGAGGGCTGCTTGGCCCTGGAGAAATCTTACTGCTCTTCAAGTCCTAAACTCGGTTTGGCAGGGCGTTTCTGCGCCTTAACAACATCACCCGATGTGCGGGTATAGGTTTTCCCGCGGGTGGAAAGAAGATATCAATGCAGGATCAAATCGCTGCCTTTATTTCAACTGAATTACTAAAAGATCCGACTCGGAAAATTGCGTTTGATGAGGCGTTGATTTCCAGTGGTTTGGTCGATTCGTTTAGCTTGGTGGATCTTGCTCTCTTTATCGAGGAGACGTTCGGCGTCCGCATTGACGATACCGAACTCACCGCAGAAGTTTTTGACACGATCGAAGAATTGGCTGCATTAATCTCCGCACGTAGAACATCTTAACCGCCATGACAACAGTCACTGAGGTTCTCTACCGGACGATCCAAGAGGAGCCAGATCGAATTGCACTGGTCCTCCAGTCGCCAGATGGAGATCAGGCGATCACGTATGCTGATCTCATCCGCGGTGCACTTGGATATGCAAACCTCCTCGAGTGTGCGCGTGTACGGCGCAGCGAACCGGTCATCTTACTCCTGCAGCATGGCAGGCCGCTGATCGAGGCATTCCTCGGTGCTATTCTGCATGGCGCAGTCCCCGCCATCATGCCCTTTCTCACGGAAAAACTATCGCCAGAACGTTATCGCCAATCGCTTGCAGCGTTGATTGAGATTACCAAGCCGGCTGTGATCGTCACCTATCCGGCATTTACAGATGAAGTCTCGGGAGCCAGAAAAGAAGGCGATTCAGTGCGATCTGTACTTCTTTGGACTGAAGCAGAACCGGTAATTGATATTTCCTGGGAGACGCTCGGAGGAATGAAAAGCGAGCCGGAGGATATTGTTCTCTTGCAACATTCATCCGGGACTACTGGCTTGCAGAAAGGCGTTGCCCTATCCCATCGAGCCGTTCTTTGTCAGCTTAAAACCTACGCTGAAGCGATTATTATGACCCGTGACGATGTCGTTGTGAGTTGGCTTCCTCTTTACCACGACATGGGTTTGATTGCCGGCTTTATCATGCCAATCTTGTTGAGATCCAAGCTTATTCTTATGTCACCATTCGATTGGATTCGTGCCCCTTATCGGCTCTTATCCGCGATCTCACAATACCGTGGGACACTGAGTTGGCTGCCGAATTTTGCGTACAATTTCAGCGCCCGTAAAGTGCGCGATCGTGATCTCGACAACATCGATCTATCCAGCTGGCGAGCCGTGATTAACTGCTCTGAGCCGATGCGATGGAAAAGTCATGAGGATTTTTATAATCGCTTCTCAAAATACGGACTCAAACGCCAGGCATTGGCGACGTGTTATGCAATGGCAGAGAATGTATTCGCAGTCACGCAAGGTGGCATTGGATCACCGGTGGTGGTGGATGAGATCGACCGGCGATCCCTGTTGGAGGATCAAATTGCGGTTCCCGCGAAGGCGGGTGAGGATGCGATTAAAATGCTTTCAGCGGGCCAACCGATTGATGGAACGAGCGTGCGCGTTATTGATGCTGAAGGGATGGATTTACCCGATCGGCATATTGGTGTAATTGCACTACAGGGGGATTGTCTGCTATCCGGCTACTACAACCGTGATGATTTGACCCAAAAAGCTTTTGTGGGTCGTTGGTATATCACTGGGGATCTGGGTTATCTTGTTGATGGTGAGTTATTTGTAACCGGCCGAAAGAAAGAGCTGATTATTGTAGGCGGCAAGAATGTTTTCCCCCAGGATCTCGAAGAACTGGCGATGGATGTTGAAGGTGTTCATCCAGGGCGGGTAGTTGCTTTCGGGTTATTCAATGAAGAACTTGGGACCGAGGAGATTGGGGTGATTGCCGAAGTGGATGTGACCGAGGATGACCTTCGAGTGAAAATCGCACGTGAGATTAGAGATCAGATCTCCCGCGGGGCGGATGTCACCGCGCGATATGTATTAACCGTAGATCGCGGCTGGTTAATTAAAACCAGCAGCGGCAAAATCGCCCGCGGGGCGAATCGGGATAAGTATTTACAGGAATCCGAGTAACTCTTCCGGCTTTGTTAAATCAGGACATAACCAGTGAAACCATCGTTACTTGATGCGTCCAGTGTGCTGAAAAAATATGGGATCCTGCCAAAGAAAAGCCTTGGCCAGAACTTCATAATCAATCAGCGTGCCTTAGACGATGTGATCTCTGCTGCGGATCTGACCGGACACGAGGAGATCATCGAGATTGGAGCAGGGTTCGGAACGCTGACCATCGAATTGGCTCAACACGCGGACCAGGTGTTCGCGGTTGAAATCGACAAGCGACTGATCCCTGTCCTCCGGGATAACCTGCAGGATTTCGAAAACGTAACTTTAGTTCATGCTGATTTCCTACAGCTTGATCCGATCGAGCTGGTTTCGCGACCCGGATATTATGTCGTCGCCAACATTCCCTATTACATAACCTCCGCTCTTCTTAGACACTTGATGGAATCTTCCATACCTCCGGCGAGGATCGTGCTGACGATGCAGCGTGAGGTCGCGCAGCGGATCATTAGTGCGCCAGGTGAAATGAGCCTGCTTGCGTTGAGCGTTCAGATCTTTGGCCGCGCCGTGATTACTGCGCGCTTCACGGCGGAGTGTTTCTATCCCATTCCGGAGGTGGATTCGGCAGTTTTGCGCATAGACATTTATGAGGAACCTGTGGTTCCCCATGAGGTAATCCCGGCGATCTTCAGTTTAGCCCGCGCTGGTTTTGGTCAAAAACGGAAGAAATTACGCAATTCTCTTGCGCGTGAGCTGGGTTCGAGCCCGGAAGAAGTTGAGAAGTTGCTTGCTAAAGCGGGGATTCAACCGAAGAGCAGAGCTCAAGAACTTTCAATCCAGGATTGGGAAAATATCGCTCGAATTGCAGCCGAGTAGGATCGATTGCGGAGTTGAATTATTGTGGGGATGGCTTGTGTTGAGCTGGCGAAAGATGACGGTGGGTCATGAGCACTTGCCAAACACGGAAGGCTGCTTCAACCTGAATTTGAAAGGACATCTTCGATTGCCCGATCTGTCTGTCCTCGAAATATATTGGGCTTTCAATTAACCGATATCCCAAGCGTTGTGCCACATAGGCCATCTCAACCTGAAAAACATATCCATTGGATCGTATGCGGTCTAGGGGCATTCCCAGCAGGGTTTCGCGTCTCCATATGCGGAACCCTCCCGTAGTGTCCTGGATTTTCATCCTGAGGATCGTGCGCGCATAATAATTTCCAAACCAGGATAAGAGTAATCGACCCACACCCCAGTCCTCGTCTAATTTTCCGCCTTCAATATAACGGGATCCGAGAACTGCATCATGACCTTCTAAAAGGTCCATGAAAGGGGGGATGTAGGCCGGGGAATGGGAGAAATCGGCGTCCATCTGCCCGATTGCTTCAGCGCCGGATTGAAGTGCGTGTTTAAAGCCGGTGATGTATGCAGTCCCTATCCCAAGTTTCCCTGCTCTGTGGATCACGGAAATCCGTTCTGGCTTGCTGTGGGATAAGTCATCCGCGATTTCCCCGGTCCCATCGGGAGATGCATCATCAATGACTAAGATTTTCAAATCGGGTATGGGTAATGCCCAGAGAGCGGCTGCAAGAGCCGGAAGGTTTTCAGCTTCGTTATAGGTCGGAATAACGACTGTTAATTGTCTCATATGTTTGGGCTATTCAAAGACGAGTGTGGTGTATTTCAATTGGATTTCCTGTGCACTAATGAGTTGCACCCATATAACCGCTGGTTTTCCTCCAGCGAGGCACAGTTTACCCTACTGATTCCTCAGTGATGGAAAACGTACAGGCATCTCCTCCAGCCGCAGAACATTCCTTTTCGGTGACTTCAAAGCCCTCGCCAGAACCCAGCCATTGCAAACAGCCTTCAATTAAGCCCACAAATCCCTGACACGTTGGTGAAGAGCTCTCTCGCCCCCAGCAAACCGGGCAATTCTGGACGCGGAATAGGATGATGTTATTTTTCTCTTGAACCTCGCACTCGAGGTCGCTCGCTGCCGAGAGCACTTCTGCAAAGATTGTTAACCCTTCCTTGTTTCTCGCCTGCGTGGGAAGGGAGTCGAAATCTTCAATTTGCTGATTCCCAAGAGCACCTTGCTGTTTCCACGTGAGATCGAAGGCAGACTTGGAAGCTCGACGAGCCAGGGCATGACTACCTTTGGAACCATAAATCTCATCGAGACCCGCGTTCAGAGAAGAGAATTCGGAAAGATCAACCTCACGTTCGAAGTTTTCTGCGGGGTAGGTATCGATCCATTCTTGAAGACCTGCTATTCGAAGTAAGGCATTCAAGCCATTCTTGCCGAGCACATCTTCCAACTCCAGGAGGAAGGCGCGGGTTGGGTAGTTCGGGTAGGTCTTAAGACTTTTCTCAATCGAAATCACTGAATAGGAATTCCTTTAGACAAGCTCGGCGAGATCTTGAGTGACGCGACGCATATCGAGGAATAGTAAACCTAACTTCGCTTGTTTACGTGCAAGGACCGTTAGTACAGCTTCATCTCCGACGGCCATCAGGATCATAAACCCGTTCTCACCTCGTATGTAGACTTGGTCTAGGATTCCACGACCAAGCTCGCCCGAGATGCGTTCACCCAATGAGAGCATGGCCGCCGACATGGCAGCTACCCGATCCCCTTCAATGCTTTCGGGAAGGGCAGATGCAATCGTTAAGCCATCAACGCTAATAACCGCAGAAGCCTCGACATCGGGGGAAGAGGCTTGCAGGTCTTTTAAGCGTTCGCTCATTTTATCCGTGCGGGAAATTGCCAAGCTTATTCTCCAGTCTGACGATCAAGTTAGGACATTAATTGAGAGCGGCGGTACTGTAGCACAGTGGGAGATACCGTGTCAAGCTATCCAATCTCCTATGTTGTCAAACCTTGAACTTTTTCCTAGCCAGATGCTGCGATGTTCATAACCTCGACATGCTTAAATTGCGAGATGACTGTAGAAAGAAGGGGAAAATTACACAATCAGCGCGCATACGTGATGAGCAAATACTAATCCTATCTTGTATTTTCCTGTGCAAGCGTTTGGGCTGGTGTGTTGGGTAGATTATCCAATAGTTTTCATCGTAGCCGGCGGCTTGTTGTTCTTTCTTTATCCTAATATCCGCGGGGTACCTAATGGGCTGAAAGGGATCATTCCTCCGTTACTAGAGTGGAAGGTTCTTCTTCGCTGGTTAATAGCTTGCCTGGGATTAACCATATTCCTAGAAATGCGGCTATGGTGAGCGTGATTATTACAACCCCGGCGGCGCCGCTGACGACTGACAATAGGGGTTGAAGATTGATTGGAGTGAGATCTTCTTGGATTAGTATAATCACGCCCACACCAAGAGCAGATATGTTCCACAAGCTATGTAATAAAACAGCGCCGAAGTAATACCGAAGCGCAACGCGCCAGCGACCACTTTCACGGGCGCGAGCGATCCCCAGGCTCGTCAATGCCGTCGTGATCATATGCATCATGGTTGCTCCAGCGCGAGCGATCATCACCGGAACCCAGGAAACCCCCGGTTGTCCAAGGAAGAAAGCCTCAAATAAACCATATCCAGCACCTGCGATGGCGCCCCCAATGAAGGCTTGATATGGGGTAAAACCGCGTCGAATTACGGGCCAGACGCCTATGGTCTTGATGGCTTCTTCCACCATCGGCACGAAAACAATGAGAAAGGCCGCGATCATGAAGAGAATTAAAGGCTGGTTTGTAAATTCCTGTACCTGGGACACTAAGTATGGCTCAGTCCATTGTTCTGGGCGGGTGAAGTTTTCGATCAACCCCTGGCTATTGATCTCCTGAAACAACATTACGAAAACGATTATTAAAAGCGGTATTGCAGCTAGAATTTCGACAATGAATGCGACCATCGGGGAAGCCCATAATCCGGCAAGGAAATGCCCCCATGTCCTTTTGGCGCTGATCGGTGACCCCTTTCTTAAGAGGATCGCAAGCGCAAATACGACAGGTATGGTTGCTGCAGAGATGTGAGCCAGGGGGCCGAGAAGGGAAGGAAGAACACCCCGATTAAATGCGAGGTACCCTAAGCCCAGAGCAATTGGGAAAAGGAGACCGATATACATCCATCCGGCGAGAGGTTTATCCTTTCGCTCTTGGATTTTTCCCTGCATGCCCTGATATCCATAAACTATGCCGGGAATGGTGCACAAGCCCATAACCATGAATGCGGCGGCAATAATCAAGGTTATCCCCGCTGAAGCCGATTTATCAATAAACCATGTCATTATTCCCAGGAGGGCCATTCCCATAGAACCTACAATGGCAAGCAGCAAGGCGAGAATGCTCGCTATTAGAAGAAAAACACTTAATTGATCCTGTTCTCCAGTTGCAGTGTTCATTTCACCTCTATTCTTATTGACTCAACATATGCTTGCGGCGGTGTTAGGAGTTCTTCCAAGGGATCTCGCACTTCAAGCTCAAGAAGGATATCAAGTCCTTTTACAACACGACCAAAGATGGTCCGGGTCTCATTTAATTCTGGCAAGGGGGAGAGTGTTATGAAGAATTGACTGCCGCTTGTGTTCGGTCCTGTGCTTGTGAGAGCGACCACTCCCGGTTTGTTAAAGTCCAGACCAGGATCGATCTCGTCGGGAAGAAAGTACCCGGGACCACCAAGACCCGTCCCCGTTGGATCACCTGTTTGTACATATTTTCCAGGAACAACGCGATGAAAGGGGTTGCCGTTAAACCATCCGTTCTCAGCAAGAAATACGAAACTATTAACAGCCATCGGTGCACTCTTCGGGAATAGCTGAAGTACGACCTCGCCGATATTCAGCTGCATGTGAACCAGGTAGGCGGCTTCTGGGTCGATGGCCATCTCCGGAGGGGTTTCGTACATTCGAAAGGAAAGAAGTTCGAGCCGCAGGGCTGCCTCAAGGTTCAAGGGAGTTGGATTCAAGCGGAACCAATCTTCGTTCAGGAATATAAATGGTGTTCCGTTGATGCCTGCGTCGTAGGCGTTGATAAATGACTCCTTCATTGACTCTTCGAAGCGTTTGCTGCGCAAGTCCTCTTCGAACTGTTGATGATCGAGGTCAAGATGTTTAGTGGCGACGAGAAGCCAATCGAGAAAGCTCTCCGGATCGAGATCTTTCCACTCGTCGTAATCGCTGTTGAGCAGGGAATACATGGCCCAGAATTGACCTTGCTGACCCGCGGATTCTGCTGCCTGTCCAGCTAGCGATGCCTTGTCGTGGACGGTCAGGAGAGGGTATTGCCGGTAAATAATACGCAGGTCTTCCGGGTAAATGGCGGCAAGATCGAGGATCACTGAGGCGAGATCCACGCAGTATGGAGATTGAAAATCGCAATACACAAGCAGGGTTGCGAGAGCTGTATCAGGGCCCCAACTCCAATCATCATCATTGATAGGGGCGATGGGTATCAAAGTGGGCGTGGGGTTCATCGGTATCGGAGTTGGGCTGGGCGGCGGAGATGTGCTCGTAGGTCCAAGCTTGGCAGCGCTGATTGTGGGTTCGATTGGTTGAGGTGCGGATGGCTGTGATGATGAAGAGCATGCAAATAGGCTTAGCAGCATGATGCCACAGAAGGTCCAAATGAGTCGTAAGAACCATCGGTTTTCTTGAACCATCGATTGTCCTTTGCGCCCAAACCTACTTCGTGAGTCGTCCAAAACACCCCTCTCACAAGTTACCAACCCCTAACTGTAATTCCACTCCAGCGAGAATGCCAATTCGAGGAGCGAAAGAGTAACCCGATTATTCTAACCGACTCTCTGTTGCGTGTCTTCTGAAAGGATAGTGCCGCCTACCTTGCGGATGGCAATCTGAGGCTATCCTTGTCGTGTGGTAGTCGACGCGGTATCCTTTTAGTCTTCGGGGGTGGTTGGGTCCCGGTGGGCTCCCCGGTCTTCAAAACCGGTGGCGGGCCGCACAGCGGGCCGCGGTGGGTTCGACTCCCATCCACTCCCGCCTTTTCATTTATTGAGGCGTTCATGCTCCCGGATGACAGTGGATCACCAAAGGATCTAGCCGATAAGCTGCTCCCGCTTGTGCGTCAGGTGATGTCGATCACGGATATCACCGAGGGAGATCAGAAGCAGCCATTTGCCGTTCGTTTCCGCGGTACTTTGATTTCCGATTCGCAGCTGGCTTTTGAGAAACTCGATCCCGCTTTCAAGCAGGCGGGGACTACACTACTTTTTCGCGAAGAGAATGATGGGCATGAGATACTGGGGATGTCAGGGGTGATTCAACCTCAAGCTTCCAACCCTTTAGTCAATGTCATTCTTTTTCTGCTCACGCTAGCCAGCATGCTGATGGCCGGCGCAATGTATGGCATGGAAGCTCCTGCAGATACCAGCATTCTGGGGATCCTACAGGCTACCCTTCAAAACCTACCCAACGGAATAACGTTCGCAGCGAGCTTGTTGGGGATTTTGATGGCGCATGAATTCGGTCATTACTTCGCGGCGCGCTTCCACAGGATCGCGGTTTCGCTGCCTTATTTTCTCCCATTCCCGCTCAGTTTGTTTGGTACGCTAGGTGCGTTCATACGCTTGAAGGAACCGCCTAAGAATCGCCGCGTACTTTTGGATATCGGCCTTTCAGGCCCCATCGCCGGTTTGATTGTCGCCATCCCGGTGCTGCTGGTCGGGCTTTACCTATCGGATTTAGGTCGCCTGCCGTTGAATGCTATGGCGGCTCAGGGTTCTGTCCTCGAGGGAAATTCACTGCTGTACCTCGCCATGAAATACATCGTTACGGGGGAGTTCCTGCCAAAACCGCTCCATTATGCAGGTCTAACTCCATTTATCTATTGGGTCCGCTACTTTTTCATCGGTTTGCCCATGCCCTACGGGGGCACCGATGTGTTATTACACCCGCTGGCTTGGGCTGGTTGGGCTGGATTGCTTGTCACGATGCTCAACCTCATCCCTGCAGGACAACTCGATGGTGGTCATGCAATCTATGTCTTACTGGGAAAAGCAACCAAAAGACTATGGCCCTTCATCATCGGTTTGTTATTGCTGCTGGGAACCGTTTGGCCGGGGTGGTACATCTGGGCTGGGTTAGTTTTCCTTATGGGGCGCACCTATGCCCGTCCGCGGGATGAGATCACGCCTCTCGACCCCCGACGGAAGTGGATCGCGATTTTTGGCTTGGTCCTTTTTGTTCTTGTTTTTATCCCCGTTCCATTGCGGACGTTTTAAACCGCTCATTTGATAAACGAAACCCAGCAGGGCAATGCTTACCCTTAGCCGACCGAGCATAGACCCCCCCGAAGACACGCAGCATGCTGCGTGTCTAGTTTTCTTCCGGTCGTAGGCGCAGCCTGCGATTTGATGTTTGCGAGTGTGAACAAATAGATTGATTATTGC
>SOJU01000009.1 GCA_004376465.1 Anaerolineales bacterium
TCAAGCCGCGGATGGCGAAAGTCTACGCGGATGCAGGGAAGGTCATCACCGATGGCTTGAAAGAGTATGTTGACGAAGTGCAAAGTAAAACCTTCCCACAACCAGAAAATTGGTTTGGGATCTCCGACGAAGAGTATGACGAGTTGATGAAGCTAATCAAGGGCTGATCCAGCGAATGTACGCTTAGAAAAGGAGTAAATTCTATGAGTAAGGATATCCGTGCTCTCCTGCAGATACCCACTTCACGCCTGGAGGCTATAAACCAGATCCTTGCAGACCCCGACATGAAGATCATCAACGATTTCCTAGATGTGATTGCTAAATACGGCACCCCAGAGGAAATCAATGCAAAAGCCGAAGCCGCAAGGCAGATGCCCGTCTTGCGTGAGAAGGTCGCAAAAATCCACCCCGATTACTTGAAAGATCTGGACTGGCTTCAAGAACAGCGCGAAAAAGGCGCTTTCATCAGCATCGACGAATACCGCACGAAGGTTCTCGGCGAGCGTGCCGAGAAAATGTCATTCAATGATGATTTCGCCGTCACCCTCGAGATCAGCGCCTGTCAGTATTTCCCTTGGGTGATTTTAGCCGCAAAGCGGGCGATAGCGGAGGGCTTATTGATGCCCGGCCGGTTCATCCGGGTGCGGAAGATGAAAGAGCAGGAAGAGGACGGTGATCTCCCGGCTTTCGCAGCTGCCATGCAGATCATCGGTGCCAGCTTCGTGGAAACTCTCGACACCAAGGGTACCGACGGGTCGAATGTTCACCTGGGTGGTCCGGAAACCATCACGGGTTACTTCGGCGGTGTTGGTCAGCCCAACGAGTATGCTTTGAAGTGGTTGGACGAATACCTTTATTATTACACCAATTACGGCGTCCAGCAGGTCTTGAACTTAAACCCCGGGACGGTCTTACTCGGGTATCTTCTCCATCGGTTAGGGGTTGACATTGAGTTCAAGATTTCGGTGTTTATGGGGAACGACAATCCGTACGCGGCGTTCTGGACGCTTATTGGCGCCAAGCTCTTCAGCCGTGAGGATGGGACCTCTCCATTGATCGGTTTCAATTGGAGCAACTCCATCAACAACGAGACGATGGAGATCACAGCCCAATTCAGGAAGGACCTGGGATTTGAGGATGTGGTTCGATACGAACACCACATTGTTGAGACCTATAAAAGCATCGTACGCCAGCCATACAACCGTCGCGATGAGTTGATCGAGATCGCCGGGCATGTCGCAAATATATCCGCCAAGCACGAAGGCGCCGATCCAGAAATCGACAGTGAACGAGATTACCCGAGCGACATCCTGGATTACTTCCGTGACAAGGATGAGATCATCGAAACGGGCGATTGGGACAATGTAACGTTGAATTTCAGCGACAAACTCGACTCTCTAAACAAGACCGCCTGGGCGCTGACGGAGAATGGACTTACCTTCATCGCCGCTAAACATCTCCACGCTAAATAGCGAGCCTTCTCTGCGGGCACGTGGATGCGCCGGTTCGATAACTCGCTTTTAGATTAGAAAAGAAAGGATCCAGCGATAAAAAACGATGGATCCAATGGATAATCCCGTTACGAACAAAGATGTCTGGGGAAGCACCGCAGTTTTCGCCATCATTGGCATTCTGCTGCTGCTTCCCCTGCTTTTCGTTTACCCAGAAGTGGGTTTCTTACAATCGCCGCGGGCAATCATCGCCGCTTCAGGAATTTTTTGGGGTATTTTCAGTGTATTCGCCTTCAGGGCATTCTGGGGGCTTTACTATCAGCACTTCTACCCCGGCTGGGTTCGTCCCCTCGCTCCGCTAAACATCTTCCTATACGCTGCATTCGGCCTGATCTTGTGGTTCCTAGCCAATAGGTTCAATACAGTCCCTGTATTGGTATTCATTCTTCTTGGGGGGATCGAGGGTCTCTTGGAACACGTACTTGGCGTTTATTGCTTGCGAATCCTCGAAAAAGTACCCGTATTCAACGCGCTTAATCCTGGTCCAGTGTTCATTTTCTCATTCTTCGAGTACATCGTGTATTGGTCAATTGTAGCCTGGCTTGCGGTTGCACTTACCAAGTTCGTTCCCCAAGTGTTCTAACCTCACAAAAAAGTGGCGGATAGCCTGTCGGCGGCGATGGGCCTTTACTGCACCCACACTGCCCTGACAACGATCGTTTCGGCTTTGCGTCTTAAAAGGACGTCTTTGAGGAACATTTAGCAGCGTTCATGGGATGTACAAAGTGGTTGTTCACATGCTGGTGAGGGATTGTTGTTTTTTAATGGCGTGCGAAAACTCTGCTTCCGGTCGCAGGCGCAGCCTGCGTTATAAGGTTTGCGCGTTTGAACGAATAGATAGACCTACTGAAGATGTGATGATTTTCTTTTCTTCCCCCCAATTGTCCCCCAATGCCCCTTCCGCTCTGCTTCGGGGATGCACGCGAGGGGACTGTGGGGGACTTATCATCCCGAGCTCGTTGAGGGACCACTCCCCTTGCGAAGCACTCATGGCTCCTGCGGAGTGCTACGCGAAGCGCAGCGTGGAGCACACCCCCCGGATCAAACATCAATCTCTCAGATCACGCCAACCATGCTAATCCGAGTAGATGTAATCATCATTATCTCGGACTCTTTTTCCCATTGAAACGCAATTCGGAGCAGATTGAACAGAGCCCGGCTTTGGAAGTTAGACCCTCATAGCATCGCACAGGCAGCCATTCGGAAGGGGGTGCGGGGGACGATGAAATGGTCCCCTGCAGCCCCTCGCGAAGCACCCTTACAGCGAAGCGGAAAGGGCAAAGAGGCGGCGAACGGGGGGAAAGAAAAGTTGAAGCAACACTCGGCACCAACATCATCGCTGGCGTTGTGAACAATTCGTGTGTTCTTCACCCCCCAATAACTAAAACCGAAAATCTCCCGGAGTTCCAACTTCTGGGAGATTGTTCTTTAAGCCCTACATGACTTGCAGCATCGTGATCATTGCTCTGGCGCTTCCAGGATGAGTATACCAGATGCATCGCCCGTGAGCGTTACAGCCCCACTCCAAACCCAGCCATCCTTGCCCTCATCGATCCGTCGGATGTACCACCAGGTCCCATTTATCTCGCTCTCGTAACGCCCTACGACGAATGCCCGCTGTCCCGCCAAAAAGAAATCGAGATTGTCGTAACTCTCATCCGGCCCAAAACGGACATAAGCGTTGTAATCCGCCGTTACCACGGGTTGGCCGGGCGTTGGGGTTGCGGTCATTGCAGGAGTCGGGCTCTCAAGAGGTGGCGTCGGAGAAGGTGTGACGGATGTCGGTGGTGGAGTCTGAAAAGTCGCCTGCTTCGTCTGCTCGGCATCCGCATACGCTGTGGCTATCACCGCCTCGCTAGACCGTGTCGAGGACTCTTCCGTCCCAACCCTACACGCACCCACTAATATTGTGAGAGCTACCAACAGCGCTCCAATGGCACACCGTCTCAACATATCCGTTAGATTCTCCTGATAACCCCTTCGAGCCAGCTGGCATAAGAGTTGCATACCATTAATCCGGATGAGTATACCGCAGACGAGCCGTTCCGAACCATCCCATCTAAATTCATGGAAAAATGGGTTAATCCGATTGGTACATCTTTCCTCTCTACGTCTTCACCTACCTCGTGCTATGATGCTCTTATATGGCGAGTACATCAAATGTAACCGCCGCTGCTCGCTCACGCCAAGAAGAGGTTGAAGTGCCTCCTGAAGAGACAATTGCGCAGCCGGTAGCGGAACAAGATACTGAATATCTGGACGCATTGGAACGCCTAGAGCGTGCGCAAGAACGCATGCTCTCGGCGGCTATTGCATTCTGTGATGGGTTAATCAGCGCCGGTCAATTGCGCGCCGTTCGAGAACTCCTGCGGGAACAAGAGAGCAAAATCGACGCCATGGGAGGCATTCAAGCTTCCCCCTTCATCGGGGAGGCTCATGATGACTCGGCATCTCCACCACAGGAGACGAAGAGTCCAGCCCCCGTGATTGAAAAGAGTGTTGCTCAAGCGATCACAGAAGAACCCTCTATAGAAGATATCGACGACCCGGAACTCCGCCGTCGGCTAGAAACACTTGATGGTAAGATTGCTCGCCTTGAACAGGATTTTCAACAAGGGCGGATTAATGCGTCTCAATATCGGGCTATTTACCGCCACTACATGGGGCAGCGTGAAGTCGCTCTGCGCATGCGTCAGACCTATCCTGACAGCAACCGCTGGGAGATGGTCCTAGAGGAAGGCAAAACTCGCTTCCTGCTGCAATTGAATGAAGCTGCCTGTTACAGTGTTGGTCTGTATAACATTAAATCCAAGGAACGCATCTTCGTTGATGGTAAAATGCCTGAATCAGCGGAGGAGGCGATGGCGCTGTTGGGAACCTTCAGCACAAGCGATGACGAATCCCCTGATGGAAGGCTTTTCGCCACGACATCGGACAGCGGCGAAACATTGCTCCTCATCCCGGGTTCTTTCACAGTCAGTCTGGCTGTCTTCTCACAAGATCCGCCATCATGGCAAGTGCGCGCGCTTCATGAAGTGCACCGCAACTTCGAGGCTGCCAACCGGCCAGCGCTCCTGCGTGGCGAAACAGAAAAACTGATCTTCCCCGATCTCAGTCGATTTATTAAAAGCTGATTACCCCGTACACATGCAATGAAGGTAAATACTCAGGTTCCTCGCGGGATTGTCATTATGAGGAGTCCTCCGATTGGCTCCCCACTCCCTTCGGTCGGGGACTTCGCAGGATAAACTCCGTAACGGAGAATCTCGTTCTAGGGAAGAACCAGCTCTCGGTTCAAAGAACGAGATGCTTCACTTCGTTCAGCATGACAGGTTCTTGCTTGACGTCATTCTGAGGAGAACTATTAAAAAAGGAGACCCCGGGATGAATTTAATCCGCGGGTTCTCTTGAAACTGTATGCCTCTACTCGTTAAAGAGACAATCCCTGTTCTTCTAGAGCCAGTCTCTGGATCCGAATCAAATGCCCAATCGAGTTGTTTGCTAGATGAAGCATCTGCTGTAAAGCATCGGTGGTGAAGGGTTCTCGCTCGGCTGTACCTTGAATTTCAATGAGTTCCCCTTGTTCATTCATGACGATATTAACATCTGCTTCAGCGACCGAATCCTCAGCATAATCAAGATCTACAATTGGCATGCCATCCAGCAGCCCGATGCTAACCGCCGCGATCGGTGATTTATAGATATCTCCGACGGGATCGCCTGCAGCATTCTGACTGCTTAGCGCTATGGCGAGAGCGACATACCCTCCCGTAATTGCCGCGGTTCGGGTGCCGCCATCAGCCTGCAGCACATCACAATCGACAATGCAGGTGATGGGGGGAAGCGCTTCCAAGTTGAAACCTGCACGCAGGCTTCGCCCGATCATACGCCTGATCTCCTGGCTGCGGGCTCTGGGCTTGCCGACCTCGCGCGCGGTTCGCTGCTGCGTTGCACGGGGGAGCATGGCGTATTCGGCGGTGATCCACCCTCCCTGTGCATCGCGCGTTTTCATCCAGTTAGGGACCCCTTTTTCAATCGTCACGTTGCAAAGCACACGCGTGTCCCCCAATGCAAGAAGCACCGATCCCTCCGGGTAATCGATATAGCCCGGCGTGATCGAGATCGGTCTCAGTTCATCAACCGCGCGTCCCGCATGTCGAGCGATCGTCGTCATTCACGTTTCTCCATGAAAAATCCGGTCATTTAAAGAGTTGATTCTTAAAGTGAGCAGGAGCCCTCATTCCAACTCAATATATCGATCCACCCTCCCCTCGATAACATCCATGCTGCTCTTCCAGAATGCCGGGCTGCGCAGATCGATGTCGAATCGCGCCGCAAGATCTGCGGCGTTCCCCATGCCGGTAGAACGCAGGAGACTCTCATAATCTGGGATGAAATCCTCACCCCGCTCCTGGTAAAGGGCAAATAAACCCAATCCGAAGAGCTGTCCAAATGCATAGGGGAAGTTATAGAACGATAGAGATGGGCTGTAGTAATGCGGCTTCCACGCCCACATGTACGGATGTCGATACCGCTCATCAAGCCCATCGGCGTACGTTTCCGCCTGGCAGCGGAGCATAATTTCGCAGAAATCGTCCGCAGAGAGTTCAGCATCTGCGCGTTTCTCGAAGACCTCGGTTTCAAAAAGGTAACGGGAGTAGATATCGACGATTACCCCCGCAGCCCCAACTAAGGAGGTCTCTAAGATTGAGAGCTCTTCTTCCATGCTTTGGGCATGCTCTAATGCCGACTCGCTAATAAGCGTCTCATTGAAAATCGATGCAGTTTCTGCGAGGGTCATCGGAGTGATGCGCTGGAGTTCCGTTAGACCCCACTGGCATTCGTTGTGAAACGCATGT
This sequence comes from Anaerolineales bacterium, assembly GCA_004376465.1. Lineage (GTDB taxonomy): Bacteria > Chloroflexota > Anaerolineae > Anaerolineales > E44-bin32 > E44-bin32. Next base: position 6,371 of record SOJU01000009.1, read on the forward strand.
CCGAGTTCGTGCGCAAGCGTAGATAGCTGATCCAATGAACCGTCATAATTTGCAAGGATGCGGGATTCTTCATTAAGGGGGATATCCATGCAGAAGGCGCCCCCTCGTTTTCCTTTTCGAGGTTCAGCATCAATCCAACGCTGGTCAAAAGCTTTCTGAGTGAAGTCTGCCATACGCGGGCTGAAGCTGCTGAAGTTATCAACAATAAATTTTCTCGCATCCTCGAAGGTGAAGCGCCGCTCAAATCCCCCTACTGGAGCTTCCAGATCCCACCACGCAAGCGCATCTTTTCCCAATCGTTTCGCTTTCGCCCTAAAGTAACGGCGGAATGTTGGGAAGGATTCCTTCATCACGCCAAGCATTGCCTGCAACGTCTCACGGTCGATCCTGCTTTGATCCAACACCTCATGGAGAGCATCTTCTCTCCCACGCCGTTGGTTGAGCGTGAGCA
>SOJU01000275.1 GCA_004376465.1 Anaerolineales bacterium
TAATGATCCGCGTCCTGATCGTCGATGACATCGCCGAGACGCGAGAAAATATACGTAAGCTTCTTCAGTTTGAGTCCGATGTCGTCGTCGTAGGTGCTGCGCGAACCGGTATAGAAGCGATTGAAATGGCTCGTGAAACAGAGCCCGACGTCGTTATCATGGATATCAACATGCCGGATATGGACGGCATCACAGCCACAGAGGGGTTGGTGAGAGACGTTCCCTTCGCTCAAATCGTCATGCTTTCTGTGAACAATGACTCTGACTACGTTCGCCGGGCGATGCGTGCAGGAGCCAGGGATTTCCTAGCAAAGCCACCATCTGCGGACGAGCTAATATCCACGATCAGGACATTAGCAGTTTTCGCACACGAACAGAAAGATAAGATAAGCCAATCTTTGCCTTCTGTCGTAATTCAAGGTCCAGGAGGGGGACTCACAGGATCGGCGCGCCCTGAAGGAAAAGTCATGGTTGTTTATAGCGCCAAGGGCGGTGTTGGATGTTCCATGCTGGCGACAAACATCGCCGTTGGTTTAGACACCGCAGATACCCCAACAGTGCTCGTAGATGCTGCGCTGCAGTTCGGCGACGTCGCCGTCTCGTTGAATTTGCAGGCTAAGAACAGTTTTATTGATTTGGCCAGCCGAGCAGAGGAACTAGATGCAGAGTTCGTCGATGAGGTCCTGCTCCGGCATAATACCGGATTGCGGGTTCTCGCCGCGCCACCTCGACCGGAAGTGGCAGATGAAGTCACCGCCGGGCAAGTGCGAAATGTCATCCAATTCTTAAAACGAAATTTCGCCTATGTCATCGTCGACACAAGTTCCAATATGGATGACATTACATTGGCAGTGTTAGATGTTGCCGATCTGCTGATCACCATTGCGACACCAGAGATACCCTCGATAAAAGACACCAGACTGCTGTTCGACTTACTGGGTGTCTTAGAATTTCCGAAGGAACGAATATTCTTTGTCTTGAACAAGACGGATAAACGTTCGGGGATTTCATCTGATGCGGTATCGGAAAACCTAAAGTGCACTGTGGATGCGGAGATCCCTCTCGATGAACGGGCCATATCGACTTCAATAAACCGCGGTTCTCCTCTCCTTCTCAGCGATAAAGGTCAACCAGCGGCAAAGAGTATTTTCAGTATTCTCAGCAGCATTAAAGAACGTGTGCTGATTGACGTTTTGGAAGATGAAGAGGAGATTGAAGCCGAACGTACGGGGTTATTCAGTCGGTAATATTTTTATGTTGTGGAGCGAATCGCACCTGAGTAAGGAGCGTGCAACGTGTCGTTATTGAAGAGGATCGAACAAGGCCAAGCTGAAGAAAACGTACCTGCCCTCACCGAAGAAAACGATCAAAATGGGGGAGAGATTCAGAGCTCATCGCGTATGAGCGGCCTCTCAGCACGTCGTGTTGCACCGCCAAGTTCTGGGCAGCGAGATACATACCACGATTTGAAGACTCGAGTGCAAAATAAATTACTCGGCGAATTAGATCCCTCCATGGATGTCAGTCAAACAGCGGAGGTTCGCCAGACGATCGAGGAGCTATTTGAGAACATTCTGGCCGATGAGAGGATTGTCCTCTCAAGACCGGAACGAAGGCGCCTTTTTGAACAGATCGTCGCTGAGATTCTCGGCCTAGGACCCATCGAACCGCTGCTCGCAGATGGATCGATCACAGAAATCATGGTGAACGGAGCCAAGCAGATATATGTCGAGCGGCACGGTAAAATCTTTCGTGAACCTGCGACTTTCGAGAGCGACGATCACTTGATGCGCATCATCGATCGTATTGTGGCTCCCTTAGGACGACGGATTGATGAGTCTAGCCCATATGTTGACGCCCGACTGCCGGATGGTTCACGTGTGAACGCCATCATCCCTCCAATATCTCTTGTCGGACCCACCCTCACGATCCGGAAATTCGCTCGAGATCCCATCACAGCCGATCAACTCATCGAATGGGGCACGATCACTCCTGAAGCCGTTGAGTTCCTTAAAGCTTGTGTGATCGGGAGAATAAATATGGTTATCTCCGGTGGTACCGGTTCCGGTAAAACCACCATGTTGAATATCATCTCCCAATACATCCCTGGCGATGAGCGAATTATTACGATCGAGAATGCTGCCGAGCTGCAGTTGAGGCAGGAGCATGTTATCACCCTTGAATCCAGGCCACCCAATATCGAAGGTCGGGGTGAGGTTACGATTCAGAACCTCGTCGTCAACTCGCTGCGAATGAGACCCGACCGGATCATTGTAGGTGAGATTCGCGAAAAAGAAGCGCTCGATATGCTCCAGGCGATGAACACCGGCCATGAAGGGTCCATGACGACGGCGCACTCAAACAGCCCAAGGGACACTCTGGCCCGTATTGAAACCATGACGCTTATGTCAGGTGTGGAACTTCCCATCCGCGCCATCCGGGAGCAGATCTCATCCGCTCTTGAGCTTGTTGTCCATCTTGAACGACTTCGTGATGGCACTCGAAAACTAACCAATATTGCCGAAATCCAGGGAATGGAAGGTGATGTGATCACGATGACGGATATTTTCGTCTTCGAGCAAACCGGATTTGAGGACGGCAAGGTTATCGGACGGCTCCGCCCAACGGGTTTACGACCAAGATTCATCGATAAGATTGAAGCGAGCGGCATTAATTTGCCCGCAGCAATCTTCGGTGTAGGCACCAGGTCAAAGGGGTACTAGCGATGAATCCGCAAACGGTTCTCATCATCGGAGGCGGGCTGGGGCTTCTACTCCTGGTAGTTGGCCTGGCAATGACGTTTCTTGGAGAGCGATCGATCGTCGAGGAACGCTTGGGTCGTTACGCTGAGGGACAGGTTATCTCCACCTCTAGTGACGAAGTAAAAAAACAGCGCGGCTCGATCATCGCCGATTACCTGGAACGGGCTGGCGAAGGCTCAGATCTCTTTAATAATCTTGCGCGAGACCTCGCTCGAGCGGACCTGAAGTTACGGCCGGCTGAATTCATTGCCGTAATTGTGATGTCGATAGTCGGTTTCGGGGTTGTCGGTTTTATCATCAGCAGCTCGATGATATTCGCGGGCGTTGGGATGATCCTCGGTGCTTTTGTACCGCGAATGTATGTCAAGCGGCAGGAGAAAAGCCGTCTGAAGAAATTCGACAATCAGTTGAGCGACATGCTCAACTTGATGGTGAATGGCTTACGAGCCGGGTTCTCAACTCTCCAGGCGATGGAAGCGGTCAGCCGCGAGCTTCCAAAACCGATTAACGAAGAATTCCACCGTGTGGTACAGGAGATGCAGCTTGGTATCATGATGGAGGATGCCCTCGATCATCTCCTCCGTCGAATCAACAGTGAGGACCTCGATCTAGTGATCACTGCTATTAATGTTCAGCGTGAGGTCGGGGGTAACCTGGCCGAGATTCTTGATTCGATATCATTCACGATTCGAGAACGTGTACGAATCAAAGGTGAAATCCAAGCACTAACCGCTCAGGGGCGAGCGACAGCCTGGGTAATCTCCGCTATGCCCATCGCACTCGTGGCTTTGCTTTTCTTGATAAACCGGTCCTATATCATGCAGTTCTTTAATCCGGAGACGCGCAGCTGCGGCATCCCGATCATCGTTCTTGCAGCGGTCATGATCATCACTGGTTTTATAGCCACGCAGAAAATCGTTGATATCGACATCTAAAGTTATGGCAGCGGCTGAATAAACGGCACGGGAGAACAAGGAGCAGAATAATGCCTTTACTGACAATTGCAGCCATCATTGGTATCCTCATCTTGGCTGTTTTCCTGGTTATCGCCGGGATACGAGCGCCGCAAGCTTCTGACCCCATCGCCAGCCGCCTGGCGGAGTACAGCGTCCGCGAGGAGGCGATGACGCTCGAGGAGATCGAGCTTTCTCAGCGCTTTTATGATCGAATTATGCTGCCACTCTTTAATGCGATTGGTATGATCGCCGCCCGTTTCACTCCGCAGGCGACGCTAGAAGCCGCGCGTTTAAAACTCATTAAAGCTGGCAACCCCATGCAAATGGAGCCGTCTTTTTTCATCGCCCTGCGCTTCGTCCTGGCTGTAGTATTGGGAGGCGGTCTATTCTTGGTTTTCTCGATCTCAGGACGTAATTGGCTTCAGGGTTTAGGAATTTCGGCGCTCTTTATGGCGCTCGGATACTTTCTGCCGGATTTATGGCTTTCAAGCAAGGTTTCGGCAAGGCAGAAGGCTGTTTTCCGCGGACTTCCGGATGCGCTTGACCTGTTGACGATCTGTGTTGAAGCTGGTCTTGGTTTTGATGCAGCGATGCGCAAGGTGAACCAGAAATGGGAAGACGAACTCGCTTTGGAGTTTGGGCGGGTAATCCAAGAGATCGGGCTTGGCAAATTGCGAAGGGAAGCATTGCGCGATATGGCAGATCGGCTCGATGTTGCGGAGTTCACAAGCTTTGTGGCAGCCGTCATTCAGTCTGAACAGCTTGGTGTGAGCATGGCGAAGGTTCTACGGATCCAATCGGATCAGATGCGTGTACGCAGGCGGCAGATGGCGGAAGAGGAAGCTCACCGTGCACCGATCAAAATGATCTTCCCGATTGCGCTGCTTATCTTTCCCTCGATCATGTTGATCCTGCTTGGTCCGGCCGCGTTGCTGCTCATAACTTCTCCAATGGCGGCTATGTTCTAGGAACGCCGCACTCGCTTCTACTTGCTCCGGGAGGGGTGCCCGGTGAAGCGATCGATTCCTCACCAAAGCCTGGGTTGGTTTACGTACTGGCTCAAGCAAACTATCGATTTGCTCTTTCCCCCGCGTTGTGCAGGCTGCAATGTGACCGGCAAGGTATGGTGTGATGAATGCAATGATCGCATCATCCCACCTAAAGGCCGAACTTGCACTGCTTTTGGTTTTCCCCTCGAGAAAGGAACACTTTGCCCAATATGTGAGGATTGGCCAAATCGCATCCACGTCCGACCTTTCGCTTATTACAAGAAACCACTTTCTTCCGCAATACTAAAATTGAAGTACCGATCTGATCAAGCACTTGCCAACACGATGGCTTTCTGGTTGGTCGGCGTTTACCATCGAACGGTATGGATGGCAGATTGCGTGATTCCGGTTCCCCTGGCTGATGTGCGGCTAAGGCAAAGAGGGTATAATCAGGTTACTTTGATCGCTACTTCATTCGCAAAAGAATTGAAGTTACCTTTATTCACTAACGCACTTGAACGGGTGCGGGAGACCCAGTCGCAAGTGGGCTTGGGCCGTCAAGAGCGCCATATCAATGTCGAAGGAGCTTTTTGGGCTGACTCACGCATCGTTCAAGATCAATCAATCGTTATCATAGACGATTTGCTGACATCCGGGGCAACGCTGAAAAACTGCGCTGTCGCTCTCCTTAATGCGGGGGCAGCGCAGTTTTATTGTTTAACTGTAGGAAGAGCATGAGTTGCAAATCCGAGCACGTTAACGACATGAAAGGGGTTGCTAATGGCTGTACAAATTGAAATCAACGCCAAAAACATGGAGCTCAGCGACAAGTTGCGTGATTACGTCGAGAAAAAGGTTGCGAAACTGGATCGGTATTTGGATATCATTGACCAAGCCCAAGTTGACTTGACCCATGCGAAAACCGCTCGTAACGCGAAGGATCGCCAGGTCGCACAATTAACCATCCGGGGTAAGGGGGTAGTGCTGCGAGCAGAGGAGAGAACGGAAGATATGTTCGCCTCTGTTGATCTTGTGCTAGACAAGATCCATCGTCAGATTGAGCGCTACAAGGGCCGCCATTGGAGAAGTCGCGGGGATGGAAGATCGGCCGCGGATGTAGCTTCTTATGAGCCGATGAGCACTGAAGAGGAGGATACTCCCTCAGAGATGATTGTACGGCGAAAACGTCATTTCCTAACCCCGATGGATGAGAGCGAAGCGGTTGAGCAGATGCAACTCTTGGGGCATGAGGATTTCTTTATTTTCCTCGATGTTGTAAATAACCAGGTTAACATTCTCTATCGACGACGGGATGGAACCCTGGGACTCATCGAAACCGAGAACAAATAACGGAAACATTACCGGCGTCGACGTTTCCTCCGTTGACTCCTACTGGCGATACTATGAACGGAAAAATCCCTGTTCTTCTCATGTTGCCGCCCAAGGGTTCATCTGAAGCGGAAGCCTGGGTCGCTGCTGGTCGGCTCGCTGCAGCCTGCGATTTGGCTGAGCGAGTTAAGGCAAATCCTCTTGCGGGTCCATGCTTCCTGCTTGCTCATGAAGATGCGGATCGGCTGGCGTTGCAGGAAATGGGATTCGATCAAATCCAATCATCAGTAAAACCATTTCACTTTGGAGATGTATTAGCCGAGTTAATCTCAGAATACCATTTAGATCGGCTCGCGTACTTTGGAGGGGCAAGTGCGCCACTGATGGGCGAAAAAGATTTACAGCAAGTCTTCGAGCAGATCCTGCAGCAGAAAACGCCAACGGCCATTGTCAATAACCTGTACTCTTCAGATTGGGCAGTCTTTAACCACACACGCGTTATTGATGAGATTAAGTCACGACTGCCTAGTGATAATCCGTTGGGGTGGGTGATGCAGCAGGAAGCGCAATTCGATGTCCGCGCATTGCCGCCGTCTGCGAGTTCTCGGTTGGATATAGACACGCCTGCAGATTTATTGCTTCTGCATGGTCATCCCGGAATTGGCAGGCATTGTCGCGACTTTCTCAGCCAAATAGACCAACCCTTATTGGACGGAATTTCAAATCTGCGACGCGTTCTCCAAACTCCAGCAAGGACATTGTCTATTATTGGACGAGCATCCTCAGCAGTCTGGAAAGAACTGGAAGAGCGGACAAAAATCTGGGTGCGGATCTATGTCGAAGAGCGGGGAATGGTCGCGAGTCAGCGATTGGCTCGGGGGGAGGTGCAATCGTTAATTGCAGACATGGTTGGCGAGTTACAGCCCAGCGGCTTTCTCGCCAGGTTGGGTCAAATGTCAGATGCAGTCATCTGGGATACCCGGGTATGGATGGGTTCGAGGGGAACTTGGCCAAGCGCCGCTGATCGGTTTGCTGCCGACCTTGGTTGGACCAAACAAATCTCCGACGAAGCGCTCCGAAACCTAACGATCGCGATTATGGAATCGCCGATTCCGGTGGTTGCTGGGGGTCATGGGGTAGTTGCCGGCGGGCTGCTCGCACTTCTTGAAACGCTATAGGTTACCAACCTCGGAGATAAGGTTCCCACTCTTCATTCTGTTTTAGATAGGTGCCATAGAGATATATTGCTGTTGCACGAGGTTCAGCAGGCTTGCGCTTAAGGCGCATGTTTGCTTCACGCAATGTCCTCCCACCCTTCCTCAGATTGCATTTCGGACATGCAGTTACAAGATTATTCCATCTGTACTCCCCTTCGCGGTGGCGGGGGATTACGTGATCGATGGTCAGGTGGCTGCCGTTCTCTCCGCAGTATTGGCAGGTGTGCGAGTCACGGCGAAAAACCTCTTTCTTCGTCAGCCGCACCCGTGGGTAAGGGCGTTTGATCATATATCCAAGGCGTATGATCGAGGGTCTCGGATAATTCTGGCGAACCGTTCTAATATAGCCGCGACCGTTCAATAGCATCTCCGCTTTGCCGGTCATGGCTAGCCCAATTGCCCGCTTCGTCGAGCAGACATTGAGCGGTTCGTAATTAGCATTCAAAACGAGTACCGGCTGCTGCATATCAGAACGTCCTCATTAGCCTATGATTATATACCAGACTTGGTTCTCCTTCAGTCCCGTTTTTGAAAGTATTGGGTGGGTTTACCAACGCCGATGCAAACGTGCGTTGTTCAGGGGGTATCTAATAATTCGTGCAAGACGACTCGGTATGCAGGTTGATAAGCTGCGGCGTATGAAGCAGAGTGGTGAACGGCTGGAAATCCCTGGTCCTCCATCCGGTCGAAGAAAGTTCGAATTGCAGATGGTGAAAACGCAAATGAACTCTCGTCTTTCAACCGCTCAGCATAAGAATGATAGCGCTTAAGCTTTATTGTGCTGCCTTCGAATTCATTTGCCGTGCGAACGAATGCTTCAAAGAGGTTTTCCAGACTCGCATTCGAGGCGAGGTAAGGACGGAGATTTATTCTAGAGATCTGACCATTCGCGGAGATGATATCTTCTATAGGCTCTTCAGGGCCGTCAGCTAGTTCATTCACCTCGCGCTCGAGAAAAGCGCGGGTGATATCCAAATCTTGAACGGCGTGTTCGCTGCCCATAGATGCCTGATGAATGAGTTTATAGATATCCTGCACCTCCATAAGGGGATAGCGTTTAAAGTGGTGCGCAAGTATGCGGCGGAAAGCCTCTTCCTCGCTTGAGTTTGGAACCACCAAATTAGCGTTGACCATTAAATAAATTCCTTATACGAGCAATTTGAACCACTATAAATAAAGTATCGTCCCCATCAGGGACGATACTTTAGGTTACAGTCAAGCACAAAATGACGGTCCTCCAAAGCTTGCGTCTTTGATTGTTATACAAGCCGTTTACGCAAGGAAGAACTTATATAATCCATGCTGGCCACAACAACGGCGATGGCCAGCATTTGTGTGCTGGCGGCCCGGTAATTAAGCAGGTTGATGTTCTGCATGAGGAGGAAACCGATGCCTCCGCCGCCGGCAAAACCAATAATTGTGGACATGCGTACGTTGATATCCCATCGGTACATGGTAAAGGAGATGTAAGGTGGAACGATTTGCGGGACGACCGCGAAAACGATCGTTTGAAGACGGTTCGCGCCAGTGGCTTGAACAGCCTCCAGGGGACCGGGCATGATGCTTTCTACTTGTTCAGAGTACAGCTTTGCCAAAGCGGCGATCGTATGCAATCCAAGTGCCAACACTCCCGCGAAAGGTCCGATTCCAACCCAAACTGCAAAAACAATCACCATTATTAGTGGTTCAACTGAACGAATTGCATTAAGGATAGTTCTGGTGATCATGTAGATCGTACTTCCGAGAGGCATCAAGTCTTTTGGGTCTGTCCGCACCGCCAACAAGATTCCAAGCAGGGCGCCTACTCCTCCAGGAATTAGTAATACCTTATATAGATCGTTGATCTGATAGAACCAATTTATCGCTGCTCCGATAAGGATGAAGAGGAGCGCTCCAGCGGCTGCTGATAGGACAATATTAATAATCTTAACAAACCTCGCTGCGTAGCGATCGCTAATCCGCTGTCCCAGTGCACTCATCGGGCTGCCAACCACGGCGCCTCCTGCCAGTGCGACGACCACTGGTAAGCTTATGTTTAGTACGTCGCCTAGCTGGGCAATAAAGCCTCCCAAAAATCCGAGCGGACCGAGCGGTTCGATCAGAGCCTGGCCAACCGTAAGAGCCGATTGGGCAAGCAGCTGCAGGAAGATGATTCCGCTTGCTGCAATTAAGAGGTAAACAAATAAACGCGATATTCGGACGAATACGCCGGGTTGTTTTTGTCCTAACAGGGGTAGTATCCAGCGGAATAACGCGTAGGCTAAAAGGGGGATGATGACCATACTGACCGCGGTTAACAAACTATTGGCCGAAAGTTTTTCGCTCAACATTGCGAGCCAGCGGGTGAGGAGGAGGCCAAGCCCGATGCCAAGTGGCCAGCCAAGGATTGTCAGTGCGACGCTTGTCAGTGAATATTTGATTTCGCTCATCAGGTTGCGGGCAGCGAGAAAACTGATCGGGATCGCCAGCAGAGTGCCAAATGTGGTCGCTAATAAGGCTAGGAATACTGTCTCAACGATCTTGTCCCACGTAACGATAGCAGTATCTGTCAGCATCGGCGCGCCAACTGGGACGCGTGCTGTTGCTCGAATGTATTGCGCTTCGGCAACCGGCTGGCGGGTGGGCATTCGAACGCTTTCTCGAAATGTGCCGTCCCCAGCGACGACAAAATTTCCGAGCTGAAGATTCGCACCGCTGGCTGTTAGGAAATGTATCGGTCCTTTCGAACCTGACGGGAGGTGATATCCCTCGACGATAACGTTTTCCTTTGACTCTGCACAGGCGACATCTGTCACTAAGTAGGGTTCACTTGTGTCCACTTCAGGGAGCTCAAGCCCACCCTCAGGGCAGGGCAGGTAGATCGGTGTCTTAGCGATTGTCTCTTCTTGTTCAAATTCGATGATATCAGGATGTGCGAGTGCCCGCAGGATCCGCGATAATTGTGTCAACCGCACTTCAGAGCTTGTTTCTGCGAAGTCCACCTGTGTAACCTGGAAGCCGTATGCATAAACAACAAGAACAAGCAGGATGCCAAGCCCAAGTCCGATGGATTTAAAAAGAGATCTTTGTTTTTTCACGATGGTCTCCCTTACCCGACTCGCTCGGCTTCTTTGCCGTAGATTTCCTTGAATTTTTCGTCGTCGATCGCCTCTGGAGCCCCGTCGAACATCAAAAGGCCGTCATTAAGGGCGATGGCGCGATCTGCGTACTGGTGAACAAGATCCAGGAAGTGCAGGCTGCAGAGCACCGTTGCACCGTCTTCCTTATTGATTTGATCAAGGTGTTGCATGATGGAGTGTGCCAAGACAGGATCGAGGCTGGCGACGGGCTCATCTGCAAGAATCATCTCCGGCTCCTGCACCATGGCGCGAGCGATGCCAACACGCTGCTGTTGACCGCCACTTAATTCGTCAGCGCGTTTGTAAGCCTGGTCGGTGATGTCGACGCGGTCCATTTGCTTAAGCGCCATGTCGATATCGCTTTTCGGGAATCGGTTAACCATACTCCGACCCGTGTTCACATAGCCTAGCCGACCGGCCAACACATTGGTGATTACTTTTGAACGAGTGACAAGATTGAAATGCTGAAAGACCATCCCAATCTTTCTGCGAATGCGCAGCAACTCGTCCTGGCTCGCCGCGGTGATATCCACTCCGTTCCATAAGATCTGCCCTTCTGTCGGTTCTACTAAACGATTGATGCACCGCAAAAGGGTTGATTTCCCCGATCCGCTCAAACCGATGACGGCCAGGAATTCTCCTTGCTCCACACTAAAACTGACATTGTCCAACGCGAGGACACCGCCATCATATATCTTCGTCAGGTTCCTGACTTCTAACATGGGAGTAGAACACCTGCCTTTCGAATTGCATGAAATATCAATACAGGAGTATCCAGGCTGTGAAAGAACAAAGTTTCAATGAATGCGCCTATCCATTTATCATTAATATATTGACTTTGGTTTTCTTAAGGCAGGCGAGGTATCCCTGCAATCATTTTATTTGAAGACGACAATTGAGTTTTGTCCTGATAGAAAGAAATATCCTGGTTACTCGGATTCAGGAATGGTAAACAACGAACACATCACGAGTAGAAAATATTCGCCGCAAATTTCCCGTTCCTTTAATCTAGCCCCGGACAAAGAGATGTCCGGGGCTAAATATTATCTGGCGTGTAAGGAGATTATTTACTCGCCGATGTTATCCAGCGAGATTCCTTGCGCTTCCATCAGGATGCGGATGCCGTCAAAGTTCTCGTCGAAAATTGGAGCGGTACCTGTCCAGTCATAGAAGCTCTCATTGCAGAGCGTTTCTGCGCAGGCGTCAGAGGCAACATACGCTATGATCGCGGGGGTAATGATATCGCGCAGCTCAATGGGGAAACCCGGTGAGTAGGACATGGTGTCGTTCGGGATCTCAGCTGAGAGGTCAAGGATCCGGACTTTCTGGACGACATCTGGTGCTTCCGTTCGGATGGCGGCGCGGGCGTCCAGAACGCGATAGTCACCGCAGTACAACTTGTCATCCTCGTTTACGGCACATTCCTCAATGAATTCATCGGGGATGTCTGGAGCCATATCCACAGTCCAGTTGCCTTCGGGCAGCAACGGCGCGCTGAAGTAGGCGGTCCCTACATCGGCTTCGCCGTTGTAGACTGCCTTCACAGCCTGTGGGTGTCCGCCAGCTTCAACTTGTTCGCCAATGGTGATGCCCAGGTCATCGAAGATGGCCAGTGGGTAGAGGTAGCCGGAGGTGGAACCGACGTCCGGGTAAGCCCAGGATGCGCCTTCAAGATCTTCAAGTGTCTCGAAATCGCTGTCGCGGGCGACGAGGAATTCCGTCCAGTAAACGTTCCAACCGTAACGTACAGAAGCAAGGGCTGGCTCTACACCGCAAAGTTGATTGGCGAGTGCATAACCCATGGCCGGAATGAATCCAATCGTGTCATCGGGTGAAGCGCACATCGCTTCGATGGTTGCAGCATAGGATGTTGGGATGCTAACCTCGAAGTACATACCCGTGGCTTCGTTCAGCGCCTGCTCGATCAATTCGCCTCCGGCGATCATGAAGTCAATGTCCACCGAGGGAACGAATAAAACTTTGATCGGATGTTCTTCGGTACCAAGTGCGGGGGGTGGCGGTGGGACTTCCGTCGGCTCAGGCGCCTTGGTGGGTTCTGGCGCAGGAGCTTCCGTGGGTGCCTCTGTTGGCGTTGCGCAGGCCCCCAAGACCATCGCGGCCATTACAAGAATACTCAGTATGAGCAACATGCGGTTTTTACGCATCGTCCTTCTTTCCTCCTCAATTAATGGTTGTGAGTCAATCGTTTGTCATTCGTATTCAATAGCAAATTAGATATTTATGGGATTCAGTTCACCTCCTCTTGAAAAGTGATATTGCGTTATTCATGTTTACATGACGATATTAGCGCGAAATATTGCGGCTTGCAAGCAACTGGGGTCTTGTATCTTTCATATGCGGCGTTTACAATGTTTCATCTATGTCTAAGACAACCTATCAGGAAGCCCTCGACTACATCTACAGCCATATAGATTACAGTATTAAAAGAACTTACCGCTATTCCGCGGAGGTTTTTGAACTCCAACGGGTCATCGATCTTTTGGATGCACTGGGGAATCCGCATGAACGAATAAAAGCGTTCCATATAGCGGGCACAAAAGGCAAGGGATCCGTGGCTGCGTTGATCGCATCGGTGCTGGAGGAGGCGGGTTACAAGACCGGTCTCTATACCTCTCCCCATCTCTCACGCCTCAACGAGCGAATCATGATTAATGGAGAGCCAATTACCGACAAGAACTTCGTCGAATTGGTTGAAGCTGTTAAGCCCAGCGTCGAGAGCATACCGGGTTTGACGGTTTTTGAAATTCTCACTGCGATGGCTTTCACTTACTTCGCCGAACAAGGAGTCGAATACGCAGCTGTGGAAGTCGGGCTTGGCGGGAGACTGGATGCAACGAACGTCCTCGCTCCAATCATCGCTGTGATCACTTCACTCTCTTATGACCATATGCATCTGCTCGGAGAAAGCTTGTCGGATATTGCCCGCGAGAAGGCTGGTATCATCAAGTCTGGCATTCCTGTGGTTCTAGCTCCGCAGCAGTTCGAGGCGGAGCGGGTGGTTGAGAGCGTTGCCGAAGCGGAGGGAGCGCCATTGATTCGCGTCGGTCACGACTGGCTTTATTCACCCGGCACCCATAACTTCGACGGCCAGACGCTTTACATCTGGTCGCGTGCAGAGCAGCCGCTAATGGACGCGTTTGTGGACTCTGCTGGCGGTGATGAGTGGGCGCCGCCGCGTTATCAAATACCTCTCCTTGGGCATCATCAAGTTGTTAACGCGGCCGTCGCTTATGCAGCGATTGCAGAAGCAAGAAACTCTGGGCTAGATGTGAAAGAGGTTGATATCCTAGCTGGATTTCAAAATGCATCCTGGTTGGGACGATTCCAGATCCTCTCACGAGATCCGCTCATCGTCGTCGATGCAGCCCATAATCGGGATTCTGCACTCAAACTGAGGATAGCGCTTGACGATTATTTCCCCGGTCAACCCGTGACCATGATCTTCGGCGCTTCAGCAGATAAGGATATCGAGGGGATGCTGGCTGAATTGCGGCCAAGGGTTTCCCGCTTTGCTGTGACACAGGCGGATCATCCCCGATCTGAGGATCCAGAAGTGCTGGCCGGGTTTGCGCATAGCCATGGTGTAAGAGTTGAAAAATTCGCAGGGGTTGAAGAAGCACTCCAATGGGCGAGGGAAAATTCACGTCCAGGAGAGGTGATTCTTGTTACAGGGAGTATATTTATCGTTGGGGAAGCGATCGAAACGATGAAGGAAGTGGATCATGAAAGGGTTTAAACGGGCGTAAAAAGATAAAATGAATTCTTGGTTTATTGACAGGTGGCCGAATCTACCTCCGGAGTTTGGCGGTGTTATTAGCCGTAGAACGGAAGAACTATATGGTATTTTAGATGCCGGCCTCGATGATGGTGGGCTATTCGAAGCCCTCGTTCTTCCGTTAAGAGACATCGTTCTTTACCCAAAACTGCTTACACCGTTATTTGTGGTTCACGAACCTTCATTACTCGCGGTGGAGGAAGCGATTCGCGCCCAGGAGACAATGATCGGGATTGCACTTACCGATCCGGATACCGACAACCCTGGTCCACAGGATTTTTACGCTGTGGGGACAGAAATTGCCGTCGGCAGGCTCATGCATTTACCCGACGGCTCTATTTCCATCATGGCGCAGGGACGGCGCAGGGTGGAAATTGTTGAGATCATTCGTGAGGGGAAGGCTCTGCGCGCCCGAGCCAGACCCATTGTTGAAAACGTCTCGAAAACAAATGAGACCCTCGCTTTGATGCGGGCTGTACTGACCCTCTTTGAAAAATGTGTTGAGCTAAATCGTTCCCTACCTGAGGAAGTTTATCTCTACGCAGTCAATATTGAAGAACCAGGTTGGCTGGCTGACCTCACAGCTTCTGCGCTCAATCTCAATCTGGGCGAGCGGCAGGCGATACTGGAGGTATTCGACCCGGTTGAACGATTGCAGCAAATTAGCATCCTTCTGGGACGTGAGTTAGATGTTCTCGAGTTGGAGGATCAGATCCATTCGCATGTTCAAAACGAAGTAGACCGGTCTCAACGTGAGGTTTACCTGCGAGAGCAGATGAAAGCCATCCAATCCGCATTAGGGGAAGGGGATTTATGGGTTCAAGAGATTGATGAGCTTCGAGAACGGATCGCTCATTTAAACTTGCCTGAAGAAGTCGAAAAGAGAGCATTCAAGGAAGTGCAGCGATTATCACAGATGCCGCCGATATCTCCAGAGGTGGGGATCATCCGCACTTACCTGGATTGGCTGATGGAACTGCCCTGGTCGGTATCGACCGTGGACAACCTGGATATCCATCATGTAGCCAGCGTTCTGGAAGATCAACATTATGGTCTGAAGAAAGCTAAGGACCGGATTCTTGAATATATCGCCGTAAGAAGCCTGGCACCGAAAAAGCACAAACAACCGATACTGTGTTTTGTAGGACCACCTGGAACAGGTAAGACATCTCTAGGGAGATCGATAGCGGAGGCCCTCGGAAGGAAATTTATTCGGATCTCGCTAGGTGGAATTCGCGATGAAGCGGAAATCCGCGGCCACCGCCGGACCTACATCGGTGCTCTCCCCGGGAGAATTCTGCAAACTATGCGCCGGGCTGAGTCGGTGAATCCACTCTTCATGTTAGACGAGATTGATAAGCTCGGTCTCGATTACCGTGGTGATCCATCCTCAGCCCTGCTTGAAGTTCTCGACCCTGAACAGAATCACTCTTTCTCCGATCACTATTTGGAGATCCCCTATGATCTCTCGAAGGTGATGTTCATCACAACTGCAAATACCCTCGAACCGATCCCCCCGGCACTTCTAGATCGACTTGAAGTGATTGAGTTTCCGGGATATATCGAAGAGGAGAAACTGGCCATCGCCAAGAAGTATCTCGTCCCCCGGCAGGTCGAACAAACCGGGCTTACGGATAAGGACCTATCGTTTACCAATCAAGCTCTGCAATCGATTGTTCGTGAATACACCTGGGAAGCGGGTGTCCGCAATATGGAGAGGGAGATCGGCAAAATATGCAGGCGTGTTGTTCGACGTAAAGCTGAAGGGAAACGGGTCTACCGCCGGATCACTCCCAGCTTATTACCAAAGCTGCTTGGACCAGCGCAAGTGAACCCCATCGAGCTCGAGATAGAAGACCAAATTGGTGCTGCCATGGGATTGGCCTGGACTGAGAATGGGGGCGAAATTCTTGTTGTAGAGGCGCTGCTCGTAGGAGGGAAAGGCGGGCTACAAATTACAGGACATATCGGGGATATCATGCAGGAATCTGCTCAAGCCGCATATTCCTATATTAAATCCCGGGCGAGCGAGTTGAAGATTGATCCAGACATCTTCGAGAAGACAGACGTCCACATCCATGTTCCTGAGGGTTCAATACCAAAGGACGGACCCAGTGCTGGGATTACGATGGCAACTGCGATGGCATCGGCCTTAACGGAACGACCCGTGCGCAAGGATGTAGGAATGAGCGGTGAGATCACGCTCCGCGGTCGGGTGCTTCCTATCGGCGGAGTCAGAGAAAAAGTCCTTGCTGCTTACCGTCTTAAGTTGAAGACTGTGATCATCCCTGTTAAGAACCAAAAAGACTTGGTTGACATCCCGCGCCAGGCGAGGGAATCTCTCGACATTCAATTTGTGCAATCTATGGATGATGTCTTTGCGATTGCGCTCTTGCCTGAATTGAAGAAGGTGGTAAAAACCAGCAAAAAAACTCGAAGGAAGGGGAAGTCGTCAGGGTTATCCCGCCCATCGGCATCAGCATGACATCAAAAAACCTTCTTGAGCACCGATCCCACCATAGACTGCAGCTTCATATCCACCTGAATGGGGGATTGAGGATTGGGCATCCTCGTTTCCTTGTGGCGATTATGGTTGTCTCAATAAGTCTTTTTGTTGTCTCGTGCACGCGAACGACGGTACCTCTCTTGCCTACAAACACAGCTGCTACCGAAATACCTCAAGCGAATCCTACCCCGTTTGTGATCTCAACCTTTGAGCCCAGCGGTGTGTATGCGGTCGTTGGGATTCCAGAAGAAGATGTTCTTTACCTGCGTAATCCGGCTGGCATCACGGGGAGCATCGTTGAAGAGCTGGCGTATGATGTGCGGGGCATTACGGCAACGGGGAATGTGGCCAATTTAGGCAGCTCCATCTGGATGGAGATCCAGACGCCGGATGGTTCGCGCGGATGGGTTAATTCATTGAATATGACCGAGGACGTCAGTCAAGAACAATTCTGTCAGGACGCTCGGGCACTCATGGTTCTGGATCACTCCTTACGTTCGATTCAGACCCAAGACGGCGATCTGTTATCTCAAATTGTAAATCCCCGCCGAGGCTTGATAATCCGTCACGATTGGTGGAATCCTGAAGTCATCGTGCCTGCAGATTCAGTGTCTGGCATCTTCGATGATCGCAGTGAGATGGAGTGGGGTTTAATGAGTGGGGGTGACTTCAAGATACAAGGATCTTTCCAAGAAATCATCTTGCCTTTGCTTGAGGATACCATTCTGAATTCCCCCGTCGTGGTTTGCGGAGAGGTGCCGTCCGGCACAACTTCACGCCCAGCTCTTTGGCCTCCGGAATACACATCCTTGAATTACTTTGCAATCCACCGACCAGCCCCCGAGGGTGGCAATGCCTTTGACTGGCGCACCTGGGCCTTTGCATTTGAGTATATCGATGAGCAGCCGTATCTCACCTTGATAATCCATTTTCGTGGTGATGTGTAATCCCATTATCTTCTGAAAACTAAAGATCCGTCTGTCAAAGACAAATCCAAAACGATCTCAACGTTTCTGCGCTTCAGCGGTTCCAACGCTATGAACCATTGAAGCTATGCATTATCCAGAATATGGCTTAGGAGCTGCAGGAGCTTCTTCTCCCAGCCTCCTTCGATATCCATTGAAAGCCATAGCCCGCGTTTGCTGCGGCGAATCCCTTCCCCGAACGTGTGAAGATCAGGAACAGACCTCTTTTCTGGTAGATCGATGAGGATCTGACCGCTTTCGGTCATAATCCTATCGATTCCTGCATTCGTGGCGATGATTTTCACCTTAAGTTGATAAAGCAAATTGAGAACTTCTTTGGGGGTAGGACCAAAGCGGTCATGCAGCTCGGCATCAATGGTTTCCAACTCATCAAGCGATCGAAGTTCAGCAAGTCTCCGGTAGAGCTGTAATCGCAGGGTTCGATCTGCGATGTAGTCGTCCGGAATCACAGCCGGAAGCGGGATGTCGATGGCGGCAGGTGGAAGCTCAGTGGTTTTTCTTACCTCCTCTGGAAGAACAAGTTCATGTCCCATCTCAAGCCGCATGCGTCTTACAGCCGAGGATAGTAAGCGGGTATAGAGATGAAACCCTACGGCAGCGATGTAGCCGTGCTGACGAGTGCCCAGGATATCTCCTGCGCCGCGCATCTCCAAATCTCGCATGGCAATCGCATAACCTGCGCCGAGTTGACTGTGTTCGGCGATGATCTCAAGTCGTTGTAAGGCTTCCTCGGTAGCCCGCTGACCGGCAGAACGGAAGAAGTAGGCGAACCCTTGGATCGCAGCTCGCCCGACGCGGCCGCGGAGCTGGTAGAGCTGGGCCAAGCCGAATCTGTCCGCCCGATCTACGATGAGCGTGTTGGCATTGGGTATGTCAAGGCCAGATTCAATGATGGAAGTACTCACGAGAACGTCTATCTCACCGCGTGAAAACTGCTCCATCGTCTTTGATAGGCGTTTCTCTGGCATCTGACCGTGGGCCATCGTGAAACGAGCTTCCGGTACGAGGCGTTCCAACCGGCGCTGCATAGTAGCAATCGTCTGTACGCGGTTATGGACGAAGAAGACCTGTCCTCCGCGATCAAGTTCGCGGAGAATCGCAGATCGGACTAGTTGGGGGTCGTAAAAACCAACATGGGTTCGCACAGGGAGCCGATCCTCTGGTGGAGTGCTGATGGTCGAGATATCGCGCACTCCTGTGAGCGCCATATACAGCGTACGTGGGATCGGAGTTGCTGTGAGTGTCAGAACATCAACCTCGGTCCGCATGCGTTTAAGGAATTCCTTATGCGTAACGCCAAATCTTTGCTCTTCGTCGATGATGAGCAGTCCAAGGTCCTTAAATTGGACATCGGGTTGAAGAAGGCGGTGGGTGCCGATCACTATGTCGATCTCGCCCGAGACCAGGCTCATGATGATCTCCGCTGTCTCGCTTCGGCTCCGGAAACGAGATAGCATCTCAACCTTGATGGGAAAGGCAGCGAGCCGGCGTCGGAATGTATTGAAATGTTGCTGCGCCAACACGGTCGTCGGAACGAGCATAGCGGTTTGTTTGCCGTGCATCACCGCTTTGAATGCCGCGCGCAAAGCGACCTCCGTTTTTCCGTAGCCTACATCACCACAAATCAAGCGGTCCATCGGTTTGGATCTTTCCATGTCGTCTTTTATTGCTTCGAGCGCTTGTATTTGATCCTCTGTTTCCTGGTGAGCGAAGGACGCTTCCAGTTCCTTTTGCCATGCTGTATCGGGGGGAAATGCCGTTCCGCGCACCGTTTGTCTTTCTGCGTAGAGTTCGAGAAGATCGCGGGCGATTTGCTCGACCGCTTCTCTCGCTTTGCCTTTCGAGCGAGCCCACTCAGAGGAGCCAAGACGGGATAAAGAAGGGGATGAGCTGTCTGCGCCAACGTAGCGAGAGATACGATCGGCTTGATGGACGGGAATGTAAAGTTGGTCGCCATCGGCGTACTCAATGAGAAGGAACTCTCTTTGGATTTCATCTAACCTGCGTTCGACAAGCCCTATGAATCTCCCGATTCCGTAGTCGATGTGCACGACATAATTACCATGCTGAAGATCAGCGAAAGAGGCCTCGGGAGCCGATGGTCGTGCGAGTGAGCGCCGGCGAGGTCGAGGTCGCGACCAGCCAAATAACTCTGCATCCGAAAGTAGATGGAGGCGGTTATCTTGTGCCAGGTCTTGTATCCAACCACAGGAAAGTGGCCCCTGGATGAAGATTATCTCGCCGGGAGGAAGCTCTCCTGATATCTCTTGCCTGACTTCAGCGGCGTTATCGTACTCGCTCCACAACTCGCAAAGACGCTGCGCCTGCCGGCTGACGATAACAACCGTCTCGTGATCCGTGCGTTTATCGCTGAGGTGCTTCATGATAGGTTCGAGTTGTCCGCCGAAGCGCGGTCCTGGAGCGAAGGAATTTGCAAGCGGGACCTCACGCACGTCTGCAATCCCGGCGTTCATTCCTAGATCAAGTGTGGTGTAGTTCACAAGACTCTCTTCGAGATCAGGCAAGGTCAGATAGGGGAGCGGGAAATCTGAAGAAATCCGCCTTTCTATAATCGCCTCCTCATGCATACTTAGAGCCTGCTGCTCGATATCTGCCACGGCATTCGTGAAAGCGATCTTATCGTCGAAAACAACGACGGTATTCTCCGGAAGAAAATTTGATATGCCGGAGGGGTGTGAATTCATCAGAGGTAAAAACAACTCCAGCGAATCTGTTAGAAAAAGCTCATCTTCGCTGCCAATACCAGGCAATTGTTTCGACCATTTATTATCGAAGTCGCGCGGCAGACCCTCGCGCGCTGGTGTGACCCAGACCCAGGTCGTTTCTTTGATCGTCCGCTGAGAGTTTGGGTCGAAGCAGCGGAGAGATTCAACATCGTCCCCGAAAAATTCGAGACGGACAGGGAACTCTTCAGCCGGGGGCCAGAGGTCGAGAATTCCTCCGCGGCGGCTGAACTGTCCGCGCTCGGTTACAAGGCTGCTCTGCGCATAGCCATTGTTCATAAGCAGGGAGAGAAGCTGATCGAAACGGAAAACCGCGCCTTGCTTTACATAACGTGAGTTTGCCAGGAAAGTCCGTTTTGGGAGCGTGCGCGTCATCATCGCTCTGGAAGAAGCCAGAAGCATCAGGCTTTGGCCAGGGATTTCTTTTTGTGGGCTGCCGGGTCCTTCACCTTGAGTCAGGAAAGCGAGTGCAGCGGTGCGCTCATTTCTGACGGATTCACTCCAGGGGGATAGTTCATAAAAAAGAGGATTCGGATTTGGAAAACGGTGAAGTTCTACGTTTGGTGTCCAATTCGGAATCTCTTCATGAAGTGTGAGCAGACGGTTCAATTGGGGAACGATATACAGAATAGGCTGCTGAAGATCTTCGTATAGAGCGCTGACCAGCATCGGACGAACTGCTTTCGGAATCTCCAGGGCTTCGTCAGGAGAGGTCTTTTCCAGAAGCTGACTCAATAGTCGCTGGTATGTCGATTGCTCCCGAAGAGGAGCTAATAGGGCGGAGAGATTCATTTATCAGCAGGTTTAGGATTGCAGGAGTTCATCGCCGAATCGATTCCATCGAAGAGCAGCGTATGGATGCAGTCCGCGCTGCGTTGGAGCGTCATTTCAACAAATTCGGCATCCTCGGCGAGGAAATCTTGAAGTACGAAAGCAGCGGGATCCATCTTCCCTGACGGTCGACCGATGCCGATACGCATGCGCGGGATTTGATTTGACTGCATGGCGGTGATAATGGAAGCCATACCTTTGTGCCCACCGGAGCCGCCTTCGGGGCGGATGCGGACAGTCCCGAGCGGCAGGTCGAGATCGTCGTAGATCACGATTAGATTTGAAGGTGGGATGCGATAATAGCGGGCTAGTGAAGCGACCGACCGGCCGACAAGGTTCATGAAGGTTTGAGGTTTCACCAGGTAGATCTTTTCTTCATCTACGCGTCCGTCAGCGATCAGCGCTTCAGATTGCATGCGTGAAATTGTAAGATCCCATCTGTGCGCAAGATGGTCAATCAGCATAAAGCCGATGTTATGCCGGTTCCGCCGGAATTCTCGACCCGGATTGCCCAGGCCAGCGAGGAGGTATGGTCCTTGACGTTCTGACATCCTTCTACCTACGTTTCTTGCGATTAGCATTACGGAGCATCTGTCGCATTCGCAGAACAGCCCATCTCTCCTGGGATCTCCTGCGGATAAAAAGATAAATACCGAGTGAGAGCAAGACAACCACACCGGCGATTAATCCCCCTTTGAAAGTCCGCAACACTGTGGATGGGTCTGATCCACCAGGGAATGGCAGCGGCGTGGGGCGCGGAGTCCGCGTTGGCAATTGTATCGATGGCGTTTCCGTGACCCTGTCAGGCTGAGGGGTGGCTGTCTCAATCGCTGTGCTGTTACGAATGCGGAGCCCTTCAACGAACGACTCGAGTACGATGTTATTGCTGAGATGCACGCGCAACCGCAGTGTGTAGAAACCGTCGGTGATACCGGTTGTATCCCAGAGCCCCAATCTTCCATTCGTTACGGGCGTGCGAACGGAATCGCCGATTAGGAACCAGGTTCCGGTTGGGTTATCTGAGTGGGCGAAGGAGAGGTCATACGAAACAAAGGATGGGTGAGATGCCGACCCCTCGATCGTAACCACGCCATCGATGGCTTCTCCGCCAAGAGGCTCACGAATGTTCGCGTACCCTGGCGCCTGGGCTGCAGCCTGGCTGACGATGCATAGAACACCGAGCATCGTAAAGCAGAGAATATTAAGCAGCCGTATGGCCTTCGAAAACCCCATTTCTCCACCTGGAAGAGACCAATCTGTGAGTCTATCATGCTGCCTGTATCGGGTCAAACAGCGTGGATCCTCGGACCTTCCTGCAGGTATTAACCCTCCCGCAGGATAGAAAAACCTGCGGGAGGGTTCGGAGCCTTTCTCCACGCTTGCGATTTTATGTGAAGGACTTTGCTCGGACAGACGAACGTTGACGGAACGATTGTGTATCGGGTAGAATTTGTTTCGCATCGTCGAGGGCGTTCACCTGGACGGTTAGGTGGAGTCCCTTTTTTTGTTCAGGCAAAGGTGGAATGATGACAATAGACGAAAATCCAAGAAGCGATGAAATTCAGGCTGAGATCATCCATCTGGATGGCGGGGTGATCCAGAATGTCGAAGCCGACACAGTCCGCATTGAACAAGGCGGCGCCAATCAGGTGATCGCCAAGAATGTCGAGTTAAATAAGGGGGGCGCGCTTACGATCCAAGGAGATGTTGTCGGCTTGCAGCAGGGAGCAGCATTTATTACGCGCAGTACGGAGAGCACCAGCGAAGAGAGCACAGTGGGCGCTGTTATTTCGGAGCACGCTGTCCTGCAAGACTCAAGAGTTGGTATCACGATTGCACGAAAAGCTGAGCTAAATAATAGCTCTTCGATCATCCTGCTGGCGCAGGAAGTCGAGGGCAACGTGGAGACAATACTCGACACTCGCGGTGCACTTCTAGCAGGTCTTGTTTCAGGCATTGCAGTGGGTCTCGTATTGTTGGTTGGCAATCTGCTGAGGCGAGATTAAATTATAATATTCGAAAGCCGGTTCACCAGATGGAACGAAGGTAACCTGAGAGGGTGAGAGGCGTTCCGAAGGGAAAAATAATGGAAGCAGTAACTTTAGACGCAAACGAAAGAAAAACGATTGGGAAGCAAGTGAAAGCCTTGCGCAGACAGGGTCTTCTACCGGCCGTGATGTACGGCGTCGGTATTGAACCCCTTCCAATTGAGCTAGATGAAAAAGTGGCATCTCGTGTACTCGCGAACGTAGGTGGGTCTACACTTATCGACCTGAAAATAGGCAAAGATACGCACAAAGTCCTGGTGCGCGAGTTCCAGCGTGATGTGATCCGCCGAAATATCTTGCACGTAGATTTCTTGGTGGTGGCCATGGATGTTGTCATTAGCGCTATCGTTCCCGTTGTGTTGGTCGGGGAAGCCCCGGCAATGGAAGAACTTGGCGGCATTATCGTATCCGGGCTTAACGAGATCGAGGTAGAAGCCCTGCCGGAAGATCTGCCAGAACAAGTGACAGCGGATATCGGGGAGCTTATCTCGATGAATGATGTCATCACGGCAGGTGATCTTGCCTTGGGGGAGAAGGTGACACTGATCACTGATCCCGGCGAAACGATCGCCAATGTTATCGCCCAGATGGCTGAGGAAGTAATCGAAGAGGAAGAAATCGAAGAACTCGAAGAAGGCGTCGAACCCGAATTGGCCGAAGGGGAAGAAGAGGTGGAAGAATCCTCCGAAGAGGAGTAAACATAAGGCCATTTACGAGGTACCGGACCGGATATTCAAGGAGCATGGCCTTCTGGCCATGCTCTTTTACGTGCGCCCGGCATGGGCGTTGGCTAGAGGGTGAAAGACCCTAGCGGAGGT